>NZ_PSVE01000051.1:0-1330 GCF_002931775.1 Rathayibacter sp. AY1F4 | reverse complement strand
GGCGTCGGCGGCGCTGTCGGCGGCGAGAGCGAGCTCCGCGTACCGCTTGGCGTCGTCGAGGGTGTGCTCGGCCAGCTCGGCGCGGACGTCGGCGAGAGCCGACGGCGACATCGAGAGGGTGGTGGCGCCGAGGCCGACGAGGACCACGGCGAGCAGCGGGTCGGCGGCGGCTTCTCCGCAGATCCCGACGGGCTTGCCCAGCGCCGCTCCCGCGCGGCCGACCTCGCCGACGAGGCGGAGCACGGCCGGGTGCCACGGGTCCTGGAACGCCGAGACCGTGCCGAGCATGCGGTCGGCGGCGAGCGTGTACTGGGTCAGGTCGTTGGTGCCGATCGAGGCGAAGTCCGCGACTCCGAGGATGCGGTCGGCGAGCAGGGCGGAGGAGGGGACCTCCACCATCACTCCGGCGGTGCGGATGCCGAGCTCCCGCGCCATCGAGGTGAAGTAGCGGGTCTCGTCCACGGTCGCGACCATCGGCGCCATGACCCAGAGGTCGGCGTCGGTCGCGGCATCGGCCTGGGCGAGGGCGGTGAGCTGGTCGCGGAGGATCTGCTCGCTGGCGCGGAGCGCACGCAGTCCGCGGAGACCGAGGGCGGGGTTCTCCTCGTGGTCGTCGTTGAGGAAGCTCAGCGGCTTGTCGGCGCCGGCGTCGAGCGCGCGGACGACGACCTTGCGGCCGGGGAACGCGGCGAGCAGGCGCGTGTACTGCTCCGCCTGCTCGGCGACCGAGGGCGCCTCCTTCGCGTCGAGGAAGAGGAACTCGGTGCGGAACAGCCCCACTCCCTCGGCGCCGAGCTCGACCGCGTTCGCAGCGCCGTCGGCCGAGCCGAGGTTCGCGAGCAGCGGCACGGAGTGGCCGTCGGCCAGCGCGCCGGGGACGACCGGTGCGGCGAGCATCTCGGCGCGCTCGGCGATCGAGGACTTCGCGGCGCCGATCTCGGCGTCCGAGGGGTTCACCGTCACGACGCCGGAGGTGGCGTCGAGGATGACGAGCTGGCCGTCCCGCAGGTCGAGGGCGCCGGTGGTGCCGACGATGGCGGTGATCGACTTCTCCCGGGCGAGGATCGCCGTGTGCGAGGTCGGCCCTCCGTCGCTGGTGATCAGGCCGAGGACCTTCTCGAGGTCGAGCAGCGCCGTGTCGGCCGGAGCGAGGTCGCGGGCGACGAGCACGAACGGCTCGTCCGACTCGGGGACGCCGGGAGCGGCGACGCCGCGCAGGTGCGCCACGACGCGCTGCGAGACATCGTCGAGGTCGGTCGCGCGCTCGGCCATGTAGCCGCCCATCGCCACGAGCAGGTCGCGGAAGCCGGCGAAGGCCTCGTGCACGGCG
>NZ_PSVE01000050.1:0-1404 GCF_002931775.1 Rathayibacter sp. AY1F4 | reverse complement strand
CCGTTCATCGACTTCCGCCGGAATCTGACCACCATCACCGGGCTGTCGGTCGTGCTGGTGCTGATCTCGGCGGCCGGAGTCGGCGCCCGGTGTGGAGTCCTGGACGCGGATCGACCCGCCCTCCTGGGCGATGCGGACCACGAACGGCTCGGCCTCGGGATCGCCGAAGGTCTGCGTCCACAGCTGACGGCCGTCGGCGGTGCGGACCTCGCGGGGCGCGTCGATCGCGCCTCCGTCGGCGGCCAGCACGAGGAGCTCGGTGTCCTCCGTGGTCGCCTCCAGGCGGACCGCCGTTCCCGCCATCGTGGCGACGGACACGTGCCCGTAGCCGATCCACAGGTCCAGCGGCTCGCCGGAGGTCTCGTAGCCGGGTGCGACCGTGACGCGCAGGTCGCTCGCCGCGAGCGTCGCGTAGCGGCCGGGAGCGGCGCTCGAGAAGCCGTAGGTGCCCAGGACGGGGAGCAGCTCGCGGTCGGTCGGCAGCACGGCGGCGCAGGCGGCCGTGACCAGCGCGACCGTCGCGAGGGCGATCAGCGCGATCGCGCGCCTCCGGAACAGGCCGGCGAGCACGATCACCCCGGCGAGCACGAGCGCGGCCGAGGCGGCTCCGACGACGAGGGCCGTCGGTCCGGAGGCGGTGAGCGAGACCAGTGCGCCGGCCAGGGCGGCGGCGCCCAGGGCGAGCAGCGTGAGGCTCGCCCGCAGCCGGGGGTTCGCGGCGCGGCGGAGGCGCTGGCGCTCCAGGCGCGCGGCGGTGACGGCGGCGGCGGCGAGTCGCACCTCCTCCGCCCGGGCGCGGGCCGTCTCACGGGCCGACGCGCTCTGCTGGGCGCGGAACGCCTCCCGCTCGGCCCGCCAGGCCTCCTGGCGCTCGCGCCACTCGGCGACGGCCTCGGGGGACGAGGGGCGCTCGTCCTGCAGCCCGGGGTCGGGTGCGGGGTAGGCGGGAGCGGAGGGCGCGGGGTAGGGGAGCGTCGCGGAGGGGTGTGCGGACGGGGAGCCCTGGGCCGGGTGAGCGGCCGCGTCGTCCGATCGCCGGCTCCGCCGCACGATCCAGACCACGAAGGCCACGATCAACCCGAGCACCACGAGCGACCACAGCGTCCGCCCGGTCGCGGGCGCCCAGGGCATCGCCCCGGTGTAGGCGCCGCCGAGCGACCAGAAGCCCTGCGCCACCGGCAGCATCGAGGCGAGCACGAGGACGCCGATCCCGGCGTGCACCCGGTCGAGCGAGCCGCGCAGCAGCCGCTCCACCGGCAGGGCGCCGTCCTGGTCGGGCAGCAGCAGCCAGGCCGCGGCGTAGAGGAGGAGCGCGCCGCCCCCGCCGAGCGCGGTCGTGAGGACGGCCAGGAGGCGGGTCCTCCGCACGCTCCAGCCGAGGTGGTCGGCGACCGCGGTGCACAC
>NZ_PSVE01000005.1:117268-205928 GCF_002931775.1 Rathayibacter sp. AY1F4 | reverse complement strand
GTGCTCAGCCGTCCGGACGCGGTCGGCGCCCTCGCCGCCGCCTGATCCGCACCGTCCTCGAGCAGCTCGCCGCCCGCTGACCCCCCGAGGTCCGAGCAGCCGTCCGCGCGGGAAGCCGGCTCCCGGCACGCCGCTCCGCGGCCACTCGACCAGCAGGGGCGGACGACGGACGCCCTCCCACCGCACGGTAGACACATCGCGCCCTGGAAATGGGAGTCTTGACACGCCGCTCTGCGGCTACTCGACCAGCAGGAGGAGGGAGCGCCCTCTCACCGCAAGGTGGAGGGCGCGTCCGAGAATCGCGTGGCAGCGATTCGAGGCAGCCCGACGGAATACGCTCTGCGGAACGCGCCCCGTCGGGAGGCCGACCGCGCTGAGCCGCGCAGGGAGCGGCTCAGAAACGGACTCAGCCCAGCGCTCGCTCGATCTTCTCCGTGATCTCGTTCTGGTCGAGGTAGTTGTCGATGACGACGACCTCGGCGAAGGTGCGGCCGATGCGGTCGACGAGCTCGCCGGAGGTGAGGATGACCTGCGCGTCGGCGGCGAGCGCGTCGACGGAGGCCAGGTCGGAGGCGATCACCTCGGCCTCGAGGTCGAGGGTCTCGAGGGCGCGCTCGGCGCCGAGCTTGAGGATGGCGGAGGTGCCGATTCCGGCGCCGCAGAGGGTGACGATCTTCATGCGCTTCTTCCGTGGTGCGGGTGGTGCGGTCTGCTGTCGGTGAGGACGGCGTTGATGCTGCGGACGGTGCGGGCGGCGGCGAGGGCGCCGACCGCGTCCGGACGGCTGAGCACGTCGGCGAGCCCGGAGACGAAGCCGACGTGTCCGTGCGCCTGGGTGGCGGCGATCCCGATGACGACCGACACCGGGTCGTTGGTGCTGTGGCCGAAGGCGACGGGCTCGGCCAGCGTGACGACGGAGAGGCCGTCCGCGAGGACGTCGTTGCCGGGCCGGGCGTGCGCGAGGGCGAGCCCGGGCGCGATGACGATGTACGGCCCGAGCACGTCGACCTGCTCGACCATGCGGCGGGAGTAGGCGGCGTCGACCGCGCCGGTCCGCTCGAGCGCACGGCCCGCCTCGAGGACCGCCTCCCGCCATGATCCGGCGGAGTGGCGGAGGGCCACCGCCTCCTCGGGGAGCGCGTCGAGCGGCACCGTCAGGCCGCCTCGAAGCCGGCGCTGATCGTCTCGACGAGCTCGCGGCGCTCGTCGAGCGGCAGGAAGGCGGCGTGAGCCGCGTTCAGCTGGAAGGCCTCGAAGTCGTCGAGGTCGTACCCGAACGCGTCGGACAGGAGGGCGAGCTCGCGGCTGAGGGTCGTCGCGCTCATCAGGCGGTTGTCGGTGTTCACCGTGACGCGGAAGCCCAGCTGGTAGAGCAGGTCGAAGGGGTGGTCGGCGAGCTCGACGCCCCACGCCGCGACGGCTCCGGTCTGCAGGTTGGAGGAGGGGCTGAGCTCGAGGGCGATCTCGCGATCCTTCACCCACTCCGAGAGCTCGCCGAGGGTCACGTAGCTCGCGTCGTCGTCCTGGCGCTCGATGCGGATGTCCTCCGCGATCCGGACGCCGTGACCCAGGCGCAGCGCGCGGCCGTCGAGCAGGGCCGAGCGGATGCTGTCGAGGCCGTCCGCCTCCCCCGCGTGGACCGTGGTCGGGAAGTGCGCCGCCGCCAGCAGTTCGAAGGCGGCACGGTGCCGCGAGGCGGGGAAGCCCGCCTCGGCTCCGGCGATGTCGAAGCCGATCGCACCGCGCTCGCGGTGGCGCAACGCCAGCTCGGCGACCTCGAGCGAGCGGTCGGCGTGCCGCATCGCGGTGATCAGCTGGCCGACGCGGATGCGGTGTCCCTGCGCCGCCGCCTCCTGCACGCCCTGCTGCAGCCCCTCCTGGACCGCCTCGACAGCCGCGTCGAGCGAGAGCCCGGCGCGCTGGTGCTGCTCCGGCGCCCAGCGCACCTCGCCGTGCACGACTCCGTCGGCGGCGAGGTCGAGCACGAACTCGCGGGCCACGCGCTCGAGCGCCGGCGCGGTCTGCATCACGGCGACCGTCGTCTCGAAGGTGGCGATGTAGTCGGTGAGGGAGCCGGAGTCGGCCGTGGCACGGAACCACTCGGCGAGCGCGTCCGGCTCCTCGGCCGGGAGCGGCACGCCCGTCTCGCGGGCGATCTCGAGGACTGTCCCCGGCCGCAGGCCTCCGTCGAGGTGGTCGTGCAGCGACACCTTGGGGAGCTCGTCGATGAGGACGCCCTCGCCCGGGAGGAGGTACTCCTCGGTCTGATCGGTCACGGTGCTCCTCGCAGGTCGGCGGTGGTTCGCCGACCACCCTAGAGGGTCGGCGGGAGCGGCTCGCCGGGCGGCGCCTCCTCCGTGCCGGGCGGCGCGGGGCTAGGAGACGCGCTCCGCCACGAGGGGGCCGCCGTCGAGCACCTCGTCGCCGTCGTCGCCGATCCGGTAGGCACCGTCGAGCGCCTCCAGCGCCCGGGCGAAGCGCTCCGGCTCGTCGGCCGACAGCGTGAGCAGGGGCTGGCCCGCGCGGACGCGGTCGCCCGGCTTCGCGTGCAGGTCGATCCCCGCCGCGTGCTGCACCGCGTCGGACTGGCGGGCGCGTCCGGCGCCCAGGCGCCAGGCGGCGATGCCGAACGGCAGCGCCTGCTGCTCCACCAGGACGCCGTCGCGCTCGGCGACCAGGACGTGGGTCTCGCGGGCCTCGGGGAGCGCCGCTTCCGGATCCCCTCCCTGAGCGCGGATGACCGCGCGCCAGGTGTCCATCGCCGCGCCGCCGTCGAGGGCGCGCTCGACGTCCGCGTCCGGCTGCCCGGCGAGGGCCAGCATCTCGCGGGCCAGGGCCAGCGTCAGCTCCCGGACGTCCGAGGGGCCGCCGCCGGCGAGCACCTCGACAGACTCCCGCACCTCGTTCGCGTTGCCGATGGCCAGACCGAGCGGCACGTTCATGTTGGTCAGCAGCGCGGTGGTCCGCACCCCCGCGTCGTTGCCGAGGTCGACCATCGCCCGCGCCAGCTCCCGCGAGCGCTCGATGTCGACCATGAACGCCCCGGAGCCGAACTTCACGTCGAGCACCAGGGCGTCGGTCCCCTCGGCGATCTTCTTCGACATGATCGAGGACGCGATCAGCGGGATCGCCTCGACGGTCCCGGTGATGTCCCGGAGCGCGTAGAGCTTCTTGTCGGCGGGGGCCAGGCCCGAGCCCGCGGCGCAGATCACGCCGCCGACCGTCCGCAGCTGCTCCAGCATCTCCTCGTTGCCGAGGTCGGCCCGCCAGCCCGGGATCGACTCCAGCTTGTCGAGCGTTCCGCCCGTGTGGCCGAGCCCGCGTCCCGAGAGCTGGGGCACCGCCACGCCGAAGGAGGCGACCAGCGGCATCAGCGGCAGCGTGATCTTGTCGCCGACCCCGCCCGTGGAGTGCTTGTCGACCGTGCGCTTGCCGAGTCCGTCGAAGCGCATGCGCTCGCCGCTGGCGATCATCGCCAGGGTGAGGTCGCGGATCTCGTCGCGCTCCATCCCGTTCAGCAGGACCGCCATCGCGAAGGCCGCCATCTGCTCGTCGGCGACGTAGCCGCGGGTGTAGGCGTCGATCAGCCAGTCGATCTGCGCGGTCGAGAGCGTGCCGCGGTCGCGCTTGGTGCGGATGATGTCGACGGCGTCGAAGTCCTCGACGGGGGTGGTGCGGGTCATGCGGAGTCCTCGGTTCGGGAGTGGGAGCGGTGACGGCGGCGCTAGGAGGCGGCGTAGGCCTCGAGCGTGCGCGGGCCGAAGGCGTCGGGGATGACCTCGTCGATCGTCTTCACGCCCGACACGGTCTGGAGGAGCATGCCCTCGGCCGAGTGCTCGAAGAGCAGCTGGCGGCAGCGCCCGCAGGGCATCAGGACGCCGCCCTTCCCGTCGACGCAGGTGAAGGCGACGAGCCGGCCGCCGCCCGTCATGTGCAGAGAGGACACCAGCGCGCATTCGGCGCAGAGCGTGAGCCCGTAGGAGGCGTTCTCGACGTTGCAGCCCGAGATCGTCCGGCCGTCGTCCACGAGCGCGGCGACCCCGACGGGGAACTTCGAGTACGGGACGTAGGCGTGGCTCATGGCCTCCAGGGCGGCCTTGCGCAGCGCCTCCCAGTCGATGTCGGTCACGACGGCTCCTCTCAGGACTTCAGGTAGGGCTTGCCGGCGGCGGCCGGTCCGCGGGACTGGCCGACGAGACCGGCCACCGCGAAGATCGTCACGACGTACGGCAGCATCAGCATGAACTCGCTGGGCACGGGCGAGCCGATGACGCCGAGCACGTTCTGCAGGTTGGTCGCGAAGCCGAACAGCAGCGACGCGAGCGTCGCCTTGATCGGGTCCCAGCGGCCGAAGATGACGGCGGCCAGGGCGATGAAGCCCGCACCCGCGGTCATCTCCTTGCCGAACGCGCCGACCGCGTCGAGCGTGTAGTACGCGCCGCCGACTCCGGCGATCGCCCCGGCGAGGGAGACGTTCCAGAAGCGCGTGCGGGCGACATCGATGCCCACGGTGTCCGCGGCCTGAGGGTGCTCGCCGACGGCGCGCAGGCGGAGGCCCCACTTGGTCTTGAACAGGCCCCACCACACCGCGAAGATCGCGAAGTACATCAGGTAGACGATCACCGTCTGGTTGAACAGGACGGCGCCCACGATCGGCACCTGGCTGAGCACCGGGATCGGGAGGCGGTCGAACTTCACCGGCGAGTTGAACGTCGACGCGTCGGCGGAGAGGACCTGGGAGTAGAGGAAGCTCGTCAGGCCGGTCACCAGCACGTTCAGCACGACTCCGACGATCACCTGGTCGACCAGGTACTTGATCGCGAAGGCGGCCAGCACGAACGACACCAGGACGCTCGCGACCATCGCCGCGAGCAGGCCGAGCACCGGCTGGCGGGTGAGGGAGCCGACCATCGCCGCGGTGAAGGCGCCGGCGAGCAGCTGCCCCTCGATCGCGACGTTGACGACTCCGACCCGCTCCGAGATGACGCCGCCGAGCGAGCCGAAGATCAGCGGAGTGGCCAGCCCGACGGTCCCGAGCAGCAGTCCCGAGACGGGCAGCGCGGCACCGGCCGACGCCCAGACGAGGAACCCGATCAGGAAGACCAGGGCGAAGACCGCCGAGAGCCAGAGCGGGATCCGGCGGCCGGCGCGGGTGAGCGCGGCCGACGCGACGGCCAGGGCGACCAGGAGGATCGCGACGACCACTCCCGTCCCCCGCGTCGGGAACGGGATGTCCGGCAGCGCGAAGAAGTCGGTCCCCGCGGCGAGGCGGAACGAGCTCGTCCCGTCGCGGCCGAGGGCCACGAAGAGGACGACGGCGAGCAGCGCGAAGACGCCGAACGCGATCGGCGCCTTCCAGCTGCGGATCACGACGCGGTCGGGGGCGGTGGCGACGGCGGTGCTCATGCGGACACCTCCGAGGTGCGGCGGCTGCGGCGCTTCGGGGCGGCCCCGGGCGTCGGGAGGCGGAAGATCGCGCGCACCAGTGGCGGCGCGGCGATGAAGAGGACGATCAGCGACTGGACGACGAGGACCACGTCGATCGGCACGCCCTCGGCGGCCTGCATCGAGTAGCCGCCCGCCTTGAAGGCGCCGAAGAGGATGCCGGCGAAGAACACGCCCCAGGGTCGGGAGCGGCCCAGCAGCGCGACCGTGATCGCGTCGAAGCCGATGCCCGCGTCGATCCCGGAGGTGAAGCCGGTCGTGACCGTCCCCATCACCTGGGCGCTGCCGGCGAGGCCGAGCAGGCCGCCGGAGAGCAGCATCGCGTACACGTAGCTGTTCTTCACGTCGATGCCCGCGACCCGTGCCGCGTGCGGGTTCTCCCCCACCGCGCGGAACTTGAAGCCGATCGTCGAGCGGTTCAGGAGCCACCAGACGAACACGGTCGCGAGGACCGCGAAGACGAAGCCGAGCGTGAGCGAGTATCCGGGGCCGAGGAGCGCCGGGAAGACCGCGGTCTCCTTCATCCCGGGCGACTTCGGGTTGTTCGAGCCGGGCGCCTGCAGCGCGCCGGGCGTCCGCAGGAGGTAGGAGATCAGGTAGAACGCGACGTAGTTGAGCATGATCGTGAGGATCACCTCGTGCGCGCCGGTGCGGGCCTTGAGCAGTCCCACGAGTCCGCCCCAGAGCGCGCCGCCCAGGATGCCGGCGGCGAGCGCGACGATCAGGTGCACGCCCCACGGGAGGTCGAAGGAGAAGCCGACCCAGCCCGCGCAGGCGGCAGCGATCAGCATCTGGCCGCGGCCGCCGATGTTGAACAGGCCGACGCGGAAGGCCAGCGCCACTCCGAGGCCGCCGGCGATCAGCGGGGTCGCGAAGGCCAGGGTGTCCGTCAGCGGCTTGATGCCGTTGGCGAAGCCCTCGCGGCGGAAGTTGTAGACCGAGCCCTGGAAGAGCGAGGAGTAGGCACCGGAGACGGACTGCCAGATCGCCTGCAGGGTGTCGAGCGGCCGGGCGAAGAAGTAGCCCGACGCCGCCTGGACGTCCTTGTCGGTCGCGGCGATCAGCACGCCGCCCGCGATGAGGGAGAGCAGCACGGCGAGCACCGACATCAGCGCGGTGCCGGAGAGGATCTCGCGCAGGACGCGGGAGGCGCCGCTCTCGAGCGGGCCGGGGCGCACCTCCTGATCCGGCTTCTGGCCGGGCTCGAGCCCGGACGCCTTCTCGGTCTCCGCGTCGGGATCGACCGCGGGCAGTTGCGCGTCGCTCACGCCGCCGCTCCCTTCTCGGCGGGCGTCTGCCCGGCCATCATGAGCCCCAGGACCTCGCGGGGCGTGTCGGCGGGGACGATGCCGATGATCCCGCCCTTGTACATGACCGCGATGCGGTCGGCGAGCGCCGCGACCTCGTCGAGCTCCGTCGACACCACGATCACGGGGACCCCGGTGTCGCGCGTCTCGACGATGCGCTTGTGGACGAACTCGATGGAGCCGACGTCGATGCCGCGGGTGGGCTGCGCCGCGATGAACAGCCGCAGCTCCCGGCTGAGCTCGCGCGCGAGCACCACCTTCTGCTGGTTGCCTCCGGAGAGGCGGCCGACGTGGGTGCCGATCCCCTGGGCGCGCACGTCGAACTCGCGCACCCGCTCCTCGGCGAAGCGCTCGAGCTCCTTGAGCCGCAGGCCCAGTCCCTTCACGAACGGACCGCGGTCGCTGCGGTCGAGCATGAGGTTCTCGGCGATCGTGAACTCGGCGACCAGACCGTCCTCGGTGCGGTCCTCGGGGACGAAGCCGACCCCCGACTCGAGGACGCGGCGCACGGACAGCCCGTCGAGGCGGCGCCCGTCCAGGGTCACCGAGCCCTCGACCCGCTCCTGCAGGCCCATGATCGCCTCGGTGAGCTCCGTCTGGCCGTTGCCCTGCACGCCCGCGATCGCGAGGATCTCGCCGCGGCGGACCTCGAAGGAGACGTCGTCGACGACGGCCTGGCCGTTGGCGTCGCGCACGGTGAGGTTCGAGACGACGAGGGCCTCGTCGCCCGGCACCGCCTGCTCCTTCTGCACCGTCAGCTCGACGGCGCGGCCCACCATCAGCGAGGCGAGCTCGGCGTTGCTCGCCGTCGGCGACGCCTCCCCCACGACTCTGCCGAGGCGGATGACCGTGATGCGGTCTCCGACCTCGCGCACCTCGCGGAGCTTGTGCGTGATGAAGACGATGGCGGTCCCGGCCGCGCGCAGCTGGCGCATGATCGCGATCAGCTCGTCGGTCTCCTGCGGGGTCAGCACCGCGGTCGGCTCGTCGAACACGAGCACCCGGGCGTCGCGCGAGAGCGCCTTGATGATCTCGACCCGCTGCTGCACGCCGACGGGGAGGTCCTCGACCAGGGCGTCGGGATCCACGTCGAAGCCGAAGCGGTCCGAGATCTCGCGCACCCGGGCGCGCGCGGCGGCGAGGTCCAGGCGCCCGCCGGCCTTCGTCTCCTCGTGGCCCAGCATGACGTTCTCGGCGACGGTGAACACGGGGACGAGCATGAAGTGCTGGTGGACCATCCCGATGCCCGCTTTCATGGCGTCACCCGGACCGGAGAAGTGCTGGACCGCGTCGTCCAGCAGGATCTCCCCCTCCTCGGCCTGGTACAGGCCGTAGAGCACGTTCATGAGCGTCGACTTGCCCGCGCCGTTCTCGCCGAGGAGGCAGTGGATCTCACCGGGTTCGACGGTGAGATCGATGTGGTCGTTGGCCACGAGCGCGCCGAAGCGCTTCGTGATGCCACGCAGTTCGAGCTTCATGGGACCAATCTAACTTTCGGTTCGCGCCACGATGCGCCGTCAGCCGGGATCGAGGGACGCAGCGGAGCCGATCCGCCCGCCGGACCGACGAAGAGGCCGGCGGGCCCGAGGTGTGCTCGGGCCCGCCGGCCTCTTCGAGGAGACGGCTAGGACGCCGCGGGAGCGGACGGGGAGGTGACGGTGATGGAGCCGTCGATGATGCCCGCCTTGATGGTGTCGAGCTCGCCCTGCAGGTCGCCCGAGACCTTCGACTCGAAGTCGTGGAACGGCGCGATGCCGACTCCGTCGTTCTCGAGGGTGCCCACGAAGGGAGTGGGGTCGAAGTCGTCGGCTCCGGCGGAGCTGGTGACGTCGGTCGTGCCGGCCTCGATGCCCTTGAGGATCGAGGTCAGGTACAGGTCGGCGCCGTCGGGGTAGGTCTCGTACAGGTCCGCGTCCACGCCGACCATCGCGATGTCCTTGCCGGAGTCGCGGATCGCCTCGATCGCCGACTGGAAGATCGGACCGCCGACGGGGAGGATGACGTCCGCGTTCTGGTCGATCAGCGACTGCGCGGCCGACTTGGCCTCGACGCCCGCCGCGAAGCCACCGGTGAAGGAGCCGGTCTGCGCGTCGACGTCCCAGCCGACGACCTTGACGTCCTTCCCCTTCTGCTCGTTGTAGTACTTCACGCCGTCGGCGTAGCCGTCCATGAAGATCGTGACGGTCGGGAACTGCTGGCCGCCGTAGGTGCCGACGACGCCGGTCTTGGAGTACGACGCGGCCGTGTAGCCGGCGAGGAACGCCGCCTGCGAGGTGTCGAAGGTGATCGGCTTGACGTTCGGCAGGTCGATCGACGCGTCGTCGATGATCGCGAAGTCGATGTCCGTGTTCGCCTCGGCCGCGGCCGACGTGGCCTCGGCCAGCGCGAAGCCGACGGTGATGATCAGGTTGCAGCCCTGGTCGACGAGGCTGGTCAGGTTCGGGGCGTAGTCCGTCTCGGACTCCGAGGTGACGGTCTTCGGCGTGACACCGAGGTCCTCCGAGGCCTTCACGAGGCCGTTGTAGCCGAGCTCGTTGAACGACTTGTCGTCGAACCCGCCCGCGTCGGAGACCATGCAGGGCAGGAAGTCGCCACCGGCGGCGGCGCTGGAGCCGCTCTCCTCGGGGGCGGAGGCGCAACCGGCGAGAAGCGCGGTGACGCCGAGGGCGGCGAGACCGCCGAACGCGGCCTTACGCGAGGTGATAGTCAAGATGTCGTCCTCCAGGAATGCGGCCCCGCGCGACGAGCGCAGCAGAGCGTCGATTCCCACACGTTACCCAATGTGACAAGCCGCTCAGCCGCCCGGACGGTGGTGGTCAGGAAGAGTTACACAGTGTTGATCTTCGCGACACGCGGAGCGTGTCGCGGGGTGCGGGCGGCTGGGCTCGATTCCGAGCCGCGGGGCGGCTCGGCGCGGTCGGCTTCGCGACGGGTGCGTTCCGCAGAGCGGGTCGCGTCGGGCTGGCCTGAATCGCTGGCACGCGATTCCGGCTCGCGGCCCTCTCCCCTGCTGCCGGATGTCGAAGGCGTTCGGAGGAGCTCCGCGCTGCGCGCGGTCGGGCTCGACGCGATGCTCCTCCATGGTGGTCGAGTTGCCGCGGAAGCGGCGTATCGAGACCCAGCCACCAGCACCCAGGGCGACGGCCGAGGCCGTCATCGAGGGTGGTCGAGTGGCCGCGCGTACGGCGTATCGGGACCGCCGCACGCGCATGAGGCGAGGGGCGGAACGGCGAAGCGCGGCGCCTCCGTGGGGAGGGCCGCGCTTCGACGGGTGGGACGGAGGGCTAGAGGACGTCGGTGCGGCCGGAGAGGCGCAGGGCGTCGACGACGCCCTTGACCTTCTGGGCGTTCTCGGTCGTGGTCACCAGGAGCGCGTCGGGGGTGTCCACGACGACGATGTCCTTCACTCCGATGAGGGCGATGGTGCGGTTGCCGCCGCTGACGACGATGCCCGTCGCGGAGTCGGCCAGAACACGCGCGTCCTCGCCGAGGATGGCGAGGTCCGAGCGGAGTCCGCTCGAGTGCAGCTTCGCGATCGAGGCGAAGTCGCCCACGTCGTCCCAGGAGAAGTGGCCGGGCACGACGGCCAGCTTGCCCGCGGCCGCGGCCGGCTCGGCGACGGAGTAGTCGATCGCGATCTTCTCCAGGCCCGGCCAGATGCGGTCGACGACCGCGCCGCGCTCCGGGGTGTCCCACGCGGCGGCGAGCTCGAGCAGTCCGGCGAGCAGCTTCGGCTTGGCGCGGCCGAGCTCCTCGAGGAGGCGGTCGGCGCGGGCGATGAACATGCCCGCGTTCCAGAGGTACTGACCACTGGAGAGATAGGCGCGCGCGGTGTCGGCGTCGGGCTTCTCGACGAAGGAGTCGACGGCGAGCGTGTGCGTCGCCCCGTCGATCCCGAGGTGCTTCCCCGTGCGGATGTAGCCGAAGCCCACGGCAGGCTCGGTCGGCGTGATGCCGATGGTCGCGATGTAGCCCGCGTCCGCCGCGACGACGGCCTCGGCGACCGCGTCGTGGAACAGCTGCTGACCGCTGATGACGTGGTCGGCGGCGAACGAGCCGATGATCACGCCCGGCTGGCGGCGCTCGAGGATGGCGGCGGCCAGGCCGATCGCGGCGGACGAGTCGCGCGGCTCGCTCTCGAGGACGACGTTGAGGTCCTCGAGGCTCTCGAGCTGCTCCTCGACCGCGGCGCGGTGCGCGCGCCCGGTCACGACCATGATCCGGTCGGCGCCCGAGATGGGCGCGAGGCGGTCCCAGGTGTCGCGGAGGAGGGTCTGTCCCGACCCCGTCAGATCGTGCAGGAACTTCGGGGCGTCGGCCCGGGAGAGCGGCCACAGCCTCGAGCCGATCCCGCCGGCGGGGATCACGCTGTAGAAGCGGTCGAGCGGGGCGCGGCCATCGGTCTCAGGTGATGTCATGTCCGCAGGATACAAGGGAGCCCGAGCGCGACAGTCCGTTCACCCGGGCGCGCGCCGCCGTTCATCCCGCCGCCGTAGCGTCCGGGGCGTGAGAGTCGCGGTCGTCACCGAGAGCTTCCTGCCGTCCTTGAACGGCGTGACCACGAGCGTCCTGCGGGTGCTCGACGAGTTCGCGGAGCGCGGGATCGAGGCGCTCGTCGTCTGTCCGGCCGCGGGGGCGCCGGGCCACTACGCGGGCCACCGCGTCGTAGAGCACCCGGCGATCGCCTACCGCGACTTCCCGGTCGGGATCCCCACGCTGGCCCTCACCCGGGAGCTGGCCGACTTCGAGCCCGACGTGGTGCACATCGCCTCGCCCTTCCTCCTCGGCGCCCGCGCCATCGCCTCGGCCGGCCGGCTCGGCGTGCCGAGTGTCGCGATCTACCAGACGGACGTCGCGCGATTCGCGGCCCGCTACGGCATCCGCGGCGCCCGCGCCCTCGCCTGGCGGGTGATCCGCCAGATCCACGCCGGGGCGGACCTGACCCTCGCCCCCTCCACCAGCGCCCTCGACGACCTCGCCGCCGCCGGCATCGAGCGCACCGCGCTGTGGGGCCGCGGCGTGCAGAGCGAGCGCTTCCACCCGCGCCGCCGCTCCTCCCCCTACGCGCAGGCCGTCCGAGCCGGACTCGGCGCCGACGACGCGCTCGTCGGCTACATCGGGCGCCTCTCCCCCGAGAAGAGGGTGGAGCGGATGGCGGCACTCGCCTCCCTCCCGCACGCGGAACTGGTCGTGGGCGGCTACGGCCCCTCCTCCGCCCGGGTCGCCGCCGCCCTCGGCCCGGCGGCGCGGATGCTCGGCCGGCTCGACGGCGACCGGCTGCCGGCGGTCTTCGCCGCGCTCGACGTCTTCGTGCACACCGGCACGGAGGAGACGTTCGGCCAGACGGTCCAGGAGGCGCAGGCGTCCGGCACCGCGGTGGTCGCGCCGCACGCGGGCGGCCCCACCGACCTCATCGAGCACGGTGTGGACGGCCTGCTCTACGCGCCCGAGAGCGACTCGGACCTGCGCCGGCAGGTGGAGCGCCTGGTCCGCGATCCCGCACTGCGCGCCCGGCTCGGCGAGGCGGGCCGCCGCCGCGTGCTCCACCGCACCTGGAGCGCGCTCACCGACGAGCTCCTCGCGCACTACGCGACCGCGGGGGCGCCCGCCCTCGCCCTGCCCCGCAGCTAAGGCTCGCCTAAGCCGCGCCCGCCTGCGAGCGCGCTTAGAATCGAGGGGCGAGTTTCTCGTCGCTCCCCGCCCCGCCCCCGTCCACGCGACGTGGGAACAGGTCAGGCCGTGGGAGCACAACCAGGGAGGGTTGTTCGTGTCAGTTCAAGCTGCTCAAACCCTCGCACCCCGGAAGCAGGGGAAGATCCGGCGTCCGGCCGGCACCCTGTACCGCGGTCGCGAAGGCATGTGGTCGTGGGTGCTCCACCGGATCACCGGTGTCGCCATCTTCTTCTTCCTCCTCGTCCACGTCCTCGACTCCGCTCTCATCGCCGTGAGCCCCGAGGCGTACAACGCGGTCATCGGCACGTACAAGAACCCGATCATGGGACTCGGCGAGACCGGGCTCGTGGGCGCCATCGCGTTCCACGCGCTGAACGGCCTGCGGATCATCCTGGTCGACTTCTGGAGCTGGGCGACCCGCAATCAGCGCGTCCTCTTCTGGGTCGTCATGGGCCTCTGGGTCGTGCTGATGCTCGGCTTCGCGCCGCGCCACCTGATCAACGTCTTCAGCGAGGGGGGTGCGCATTGAGCACCGTCGCCGCACCGCGGACCCCGCACACCCCGACCCGCTCCTCCGGCACCAACTGGGAGAAGTGGGGCTGGATCTACATGCGCGCCTCCGGCGTCGTGCTGATCGTCCTGATCTTCGGGCACCTCATCTACAACCTGCTGCTGGGCGACGGCATCAAGGCCATCGACTTCGGCTTCGTCGGCGGCAAGCTGGCGAACCCGTTCTGGCAGTGGTGGGACGTCCTCATGCTGTGGCTCGCGCTGATCCACGGCGGCAACGGCATGCGCACGCTGGTCAACGACTACGCGACCTCGCCTCTGCTGGCCAAGGCCTTCAAGGGCGGCATCCTCGTCGCCGTCGTCGCGCTGATCGCGCTCGGCACCTGGGTCGTCTTCGCGTTCGACCCGTGCCCCGCCGGCACCGCCGCGGACCTGCTGCCCTCCTTCTGCGCAGCGTGACCACGGTGCCGCGGATCGGAGAGGGGCCCGCGCCCCTCCCGGTCCGCGGCACCGCGTCCCGGCATTTCCCCCTCCCATCCCCGTACGACGGAGCACCCACCCCGTGAGCACACCAGGCCACTCCCACACCGGCGCCGACCAGAGCGCCTTCGCGCAGACCGTCGGACCCGACGGCGTCCACTACCACCAGTTCGACGTCGTCATCGTCGGCGCCGGCGGTGCCGGGATGCGCGCGGCCATCGAGGCCGGCCCCAAGGCGAAGACGGCCGTGATCTCGAAGCTGTACCCGACCCGCTCCCACACCGGAGCGGCGCAGGGCGGCATGGCCGCCGCCCTCGCGAACGTCGAGGAGGACAGCTGGGAGTGGCACACCTTCGACACCGTCAAGGGCGGCGACTACCTCGTCGACCAGGATGCGGCCGAGATCCTCGCGAAGGAGGCCATCGACGCGGTCATCGACCTCGAGAACATGGGCCTGCCCTTCAACCGCACCGAGGAGGGCAAGATCGACCAGCGCCGCTTCGGCGGCCACACCCGCGACCACGGCAAGGCGCCCGTCCGCCGGGCCTGCTACGCGGCCGACCGCACCGGCCACATGATCCTGCAGACGCTGTTCCAGAACTGCGTCCGGCTCGGCATCAACTTCTACAACGAGTTCTACGTCCTCGACCTGGTGATGACCGAGGTCGACGGAGTGGCCAAGCCCTCCGGCGTCGTCGCCTACGAGCTGGCCACGGGCGAGCTTCACGTCTTCCAGGCGAAGGCGATCATCTTCGCGACCGGCGGCTTCGGCAAGATCTACAAGACCACCTCCAACGCGCACACCCTCACCGGCGACGGCGTCGGCATCATCTGGCGCAAGGGCCTCCCCCTGGAGGACATGGAGTTCTTCCAGTTCCACCCGACCGGCCTCGCCGGCCTCGGCATCCTCCTCACCGAGGGAGCGCGAGGAGAGGGTGCGATCCTCCGCAACGCCTCGGGCGAGCGCTTCATGGAGCGCTACGCCCCCACCATCAAGGACCTCGCGCCGCGCGACATCGTCGCCCGCTGCATGGTCCAGGAGGTGGCGGAGGGCCGCGGCGCCGGACCGCACAAGGACTACGTGCTGCTGGACTGCACCCACCTGGGCGCCGAGGTCCTCGAGACCAAGCTCCCCGACATCACCGAGTTCGCCCGCACCTACCTGGGCGTCGACCCCGTCGTCGAGCCGGTCCCCGTCATGCCGACCGCGCACTACGCGATGGGCGGCATCCCGACCAACGTCAAGGCCGAGGTGCTCTCGGACAACACGACCGTCGTCCCGGGCCTCTACGCCGCCGGCGAGTGCGCGTGCGTCTCGGTGCACGGCTCCAACCGCCTCGGCACCAACTCCCTCCTCGACATCAACGTCTTCGGCAAGCGCAGCGGCAACAACGCCGCGGACTACGCCAAGACGGTCGACTTCACCCCCCTGCCCGCCGACCCGGCCGGCGCGATCCGCGACATGCTCGCCTCGCTCCGCTCCGCGACCGGCACCGAGCGGATCGCCTCGATCCGCAAGGAGCTGCAGGACGAGATGGACAAGAACGCCCAGGTGTTCCGCACCGACGAGTCCCTCGAGGCCGTCACCGGGACCATCCAGCGCCTGCGCGACCGGTTCCGCAACATCTCGGTGCAGGACAAGGGCAAGCGCTTCAACACCGACCTCCTCGAGGCCGTCGAGCTGGGCTTCCTGCTCGACCTCGCCGAGGTCGTCGTCTACTCGGCGCGCAACCGCAAGGAGAGCCGCGGCGGCCACATGCGCGACGACTTCCCGAAGCGCGACGACGAGAACTACATGCAGCACACGATGGCGTACCTCTCCGGTGACGCCCACTCCTCCGACGCCGGTGACCACATCCGGCTCGACTGGAAGCCCGTCGTGATCACCCGGTACCAGCCGATGGAGAGGAAGTACTAGCCATGTCGACCGCTACCCTCGAGCAGCCGCCCGCCGCCCCCGCGGCCCCGGAGGCGTTCACCGTCACGTTCATCATCCGCCGCTTCGACCCCGAGGTGGACGCCGAGCCGCGCTGGCAGGACTTCGACGTCGAGATGTACTCGACCGACCGCGTCCTCGACGCCCTGCACCGCATCAAGTGGGACCAGGACGGGTCGCTGACCTTCCGCCGCTCGTGCGCGCACGGCATCTGCGGATCCGACGCGATGCGGATCAACGGCCGCAACCGCCTGGCCTGCAAGACGCTGATCAAGGATCTCGACATCTCGCAGCCGATCTACATCGAGGCGATCAAGGGCCTGCCCCTCGAGAAGGACCTCGTCGTCGACATGGAGCCGTTCTTCGCCTCCTACCGCGAGGTGCAGCCGTTCCTGGTCGCCAACACCCCGGCGCCCAAGGGCAAGGAGCGCGTGCAGTCGGTCGCCGACCGCGCCCGCTTCGACGACACCACGAAGTGCATCCTCTGCGCCGCGTGCACCTCGTCCTGCCCCGTGTTCTGGACCGACGGGCAGTACTTCGGCCCCGCGGCGATCGTGAACGCCCACCGCTTCATCTTCGACTCGCGCGACGACGCCGGTGGAGCACGCCTGGACATCCTCAACGACAAGGAGGGCGTGTGGCGCTGCCGCACGACCTTCAACTGCACGGAGGCGTGCCCGCGCGGCATCCAGATCACGCAGGCGATCGCCGAGGTGAAGCAGGCCGTCATCCGCGGCCGCGCCTGATCCTCTCCCTCGCGAACGCGTCCGGCCCGCCGGGATCCTCGGATCCGGCGGTAGGACGCGTTCCTGCGTGCAGGCGGGCGCGTGCACGGGAGCGCCGCGAGGCCTCAGTACGCTGGAGGAATGACCGAGGCGGCCGACACTCCCCGCGGGATCCCGGGCCTGTTCGAGCGGGTCATGCGGACGCGGCCGGTGCGGGTGATGCTCCATTACTCCGAGACCGGCGGGCCCCTCTTCGCCTCCGGACTCGCCTTCCAGGCCCTGTTCGCGGTCTTCGCGGCGCTCTTCGTCTTCTTCGCCGTCTTCGGCTTCTGGGTGCGCGACGACTCGGTGCTGCGCGACTCCCTCCTCGACCTGGTGACCCGCTCCGTCCCCGGCCTGATCGGCGGGAAGAACGCCCTCGTGTCGGTCGACGACCTGCTCGACTCGTCGATCCTCGGCTGGACGGGTGCGATCGCGGCCGCCGGCCTGCTCTGGACGGCGCTGAACTTCCTGGGGAGCCTGCGCCAGGCGGTCCGGCTGCTCTTCTCGCTCCCTGGGCCCACGACCCTCTTCGTCCTGCTCAAGCTCAAGGACGCGGGGCTCGCCCTGGTCTTCGGGGCGGTGCTGCTGGTCTCGGCGGGTCTCTCCGTGTTCTCGACCTCGCTGGTGGACGTGGCGTTCGGCTTCCTCGGGATCGGCAGCGAGTCGATGCCGGCCCGTCTCGCCGGCAGCGCGGTCGGCCTTCTGATCATGCTCGCCCTGGACACGGGCACGCTCGCCGGCTCCTTCCGCATCCTCTCGGGCATCTCGATCCCCTGGAAGAACCTCTGGGCGGGGTCGCTGCTCGGCGGGATCGCTCTCGGCGCGCTCAAGGTCCTCGGGACGCAGCTGCTGGGCGGCGCCTCCCGCAATCCGCTGCTCGCCTCGTTCGCGGTCCTCATCGGTCTGCTGATCTGGTTCAACCTCGTCTGCCAGGTGATCCTGATCGCCGCGTCGTGGATCTCCGTCGGGATGAGCGACGCCGGGATCTCGGCGCGCAAGCTCACGCCGGAGGAGCGCGAGAAGGAGCGGGAGGAGCAGCTGCGCACCGCCCGCCGCACCCTCGCCGAGGCCGAGCGCGAGCGGCTTCGTGCCGCGCTGCCCGAGGCGTCCCTCTTGAAACGACGGCGTCTGGAGCGCCAGCTCGCGCAGCTCGAGGAGGAGCTCGAGCAGCTCGCCGCCTGACCCGGCGGACCTCTTCCCGTCCGGCCCTGTGTCGTCGCGCCCGATTCCACCTGCCGAGTCTGTCCGTTTCTGTTGACTTCCCTCCCGAACGGGTCTAAAAAGAGGTAAACGCAGATCCGAGGTCGGCAACGACACCGCGGATCCGGCGCACCACCCACGGCGAGACGACGGAGTCCACATGTACGCACCGGAGCGGCACCAGGCGATCCTGGACCGCGCCCGCACCGACGGGCGCGTCGAGGTCCGCGACCTCGCCCTCTCCCTCGCCGTGACGCCGGAGACGATCCGCCGCGATCTCACCAGCCTCGAGAAGCGGGGCCTGCTGCGCCGTGCGCACGGCGGCGCCATCCCCGTCGAGCGCCTGGGCATCGAGCCCGAGGTCGCCGCCCGCGAGGGACACCTCGCCGGCGAGAAGGACCGCATCGCCACCGCGGCCCTCGCCGAGGTGCCCGACGGCGGCTCGATCGCCATCGACGCCGGCACCACCACGGTGCGGCTGGCGGAGCTGCTCCCCCTGGACCGCCGGCTGACGGTCGTCACCCACTCCCTCCCCGTCGCGATGGCGCTCGTCGGCCGGCCCAACATCGACCTCCACCTCATCGGCGGGCACCTGCGCGGAGTCACGCAGGCCGCCGTCGGGCCGTGGGCCGCCCAGGCCCTCTCCACGGTCTCGGTGGACGTCGCCTTCATCGGCACGAACGGCCTCAGCCTCGAGCGCGGGCTCACCACCCCCGATCTCGATGAGGCCGTCGTCAAGTCCGCGATCATCGCCTCCGCGCGCCGGGTCGTGGTCCTCGCCGACCACTCGAAGTTCGGCCGGCAGGACTTCGGGCACGTCGCTCCGCTGTCCGCGGTCGACACCGTCATCACCGACGCCGATGTCGACGACGAGCTCGCCGACGACATCGAGTCGGCCGGCCCGGAGGTCGTCCGCGCATGATCGTCACCGTCACCGCCAACCCGAGCATCGACGTCACCCTCTCCACGAGCGGCTTCGCCGTCGGCGAGGTCAACCGCGCGCACGACGTGCGGCGCGACCCGGCCGGCAAGGGCGTCAACGTCGCCCGTGCCCTCGCGCGCAACGGCGTCGAGGCGACCGCGGTCTACCCGGCCGACGCCTCCACCGGCCTCGACCTGTCCACGATGCTCCGGGCCGCCGGAGTCCGCTCGGCCAGTGCGGCGATCGCCCACTCGATCCGCACCAACATCACCGTGGTCGACGACAAGACGGGCCGCACCACCAAGATCAACGAGCCCGGCCCCGCCGTCACGGAGGAGGAGGCCCGCGCCCTCTCCGAGCTGATCGGCGAGCACGTCTCGGCCTCGCCCCGCTGGCTCGTCGCCTGCGGCAGCGTCCCCCCGGGACTGGGAGCGGACTTCTACCCCGCCCTCGGCCGCCTCGCCCTGCACTTCGGCGTACCCCTCGCCGTCGACACCTCGGGAGCCCCCCTGACCGCGATCATCGCGGCCGGCACCGCCACCCTGGTGAAGCCCAACCTCGAGGAGCTCGAGGAGCTCCTCGGCCGCTCCCTGACGACGGTCGGAGACGTCGTCGCCGGAGCCCGTGAACTCCTGCAGCTGCCCGACGCGCGAGCGCTCGTCAGCCTCGGAGAGCACGGCGCCCTCCTCGTCACGGCGCACGCGTCGTGGTGGGCGGGCGCCCCCGCCGTCGTGCCCCTCAGCACCGTCGGCGCCGGCGACAGCACGCTCGCCGGCTACCTCTCGGCCGTCGACGCCACGGAGGCGGAGCGCCTCGCGACAGCAGTCGCGTGGGGTACCGCCGCCGTCCAGCTCCCGGGCAGCGAAGCCCCGGGTCCCGACTCCCTCCGCCTCGACGACGTCTCCGTCGTCGAGAACCCCGACCCCACCCTCCCGATTGGAGAACTGAGCGCATGACTGCTCTCACCGAGGCGTCGACGGTCATCGTCGACCTCACCGCCGCCACGAAGGACGAGGCCACCGCGCAGCTCGCGAAGACGCTCGCCGACGCCGGCCGCGTCACCGACCTCGACGGCTTCCTCGCCGACGTCCGCGACCGCGAGTCGCAGATGGCGACCGGCATGCCCGGCGGCATCGGGATCCCCCACGCCCGCTCCTCCCACGTCGTCTCGCCCAGCGTGGCGGTCGGCATCGCGAAGCAGGGCGTCGACTTCGGCGCCCCCGACGGCCCGGCCGACCTGATCTTCCTGATCGCGGCTCCGGACGGCGCCGACCAGGCGCACCTCAAGATCCTCGCCCAGCTCGCCCGCAAGCTGATCCACGAGTCCTTCACCGGTTCCCTCCGCGCCGCCGCCAGCGGCCAGGAGGTCGCGGACATCATCGCCCGAGAGGTCGTCGTCTCATGAGGATCGTCGCCGTCACCAGCTGCATCGCCGGCATCGCGCACACCTACATGGCGGCCGAGGCCCTCGAGCAGGCCGCGAAGAAGAAGGGGTACGAGATCCAGGTCGAGACCCAGGGCGCCGCGGGCTCCGATCCCATGTCGGACCGGACCATCGCCGACGCCGACGTCGTGATCCTCGCCGCCGACCTCGAGGTCCGCGGCAAGGAGCGCTTCGCCGGGAAGCCCACCCTCGAGGTGGGCACGTCGGAGGCGCTCGCGAAGGCGGCCGACGTCATCGACCGCGCCGTCGCGAAGGTGCAGGACGCGCCCGCCGCGAGCCCCGCCTCCGGCCCGCGCTTCGTAGCCGTGACCAGCTGCATCGCGGGCATCGCCCACACGTACATGGCGGCGGAGGCGCTCGAGCAGGCCGCGAAGAAGCGCGGCTACCCGATCCACGTCGAGACCCAGGGCGCGGCCGGCTCGGACGAGATGACCGCCGCCGACATCGCCGCCGCGGACGTCGTCATCCTCGCCGCCGACCTCGAGGTCCGCGGCAAGGACCGCTTCGCCGGCAAGCCGATCCTCCAGGTGGGCGTCGCCGAGGCCCTCTCCAAGCCGGACGAGGTCCTCGACCGCGCTCTGGCCCTCCGCGGCTCCGGCTCCGCCGCGTCCGCCCCCGCCCGCTCGACTCCGGCCGCGGCCCCCGCCGCGCCGAAGAAGGTCGGCGTCGGAACACGCATCCGCCAGAACCTGATGACCGGCGTCTCCTACATGATCCCGTTCGTCGCGGCGGGCGGTCTGCTGATCGCCCTGTCGTTCCTGTTCGGCGGCTACCGGATCGTCGACTTCACGGCCCAGCAGATCATCGACGACGGCTTCAACGTCGCGAACATCACCGACTGGGCCGGAGTGATGTTCCTCATCGGAAGCGCGACCTTCGCCTTCCTGGTGCCGGTGCTCTCGGGCTTCATCGCCTTCGGCATCGCCGATCGTCCCGGCATCGCGCCGGGCTTCCTCGGCGGAGCGGTCGCGGTCACCGTCGGCGCGGGCTTCCTGGGCGGCCTCGCCTCCGGCTTCATCGCCGGCTACGCGGCTCTCTACATCTCGCGGATCAAGCTCCCCGCGGCGTTCAAGTCGCTGATGCCCGTCGTGATCATCCCCTTGATCGCCACCTTCATCACCGGTTTCCTGATGTTCGTGGTGCTCGGAGCGCCGCTCCGCGCACTGAGCGAGGGCCTGTCGTCCTGGCTCTCGGGCCTCTCGGGCGGCAACCTGATCATCCTGGGGATCATCCTCGGCCTCATGATGGCGTTCGACATGGGCGGCCCGGTCAACAAGGTGGCCTACGCCTTCGCGACCACCGGCCTCGCCTCCGTCCCCGCCGACGGCGACCCGAACTCCGTGCAGTTCAAGGTGATGGCGATCGTCATGGCCGCCGGCATGACCCCGCCGCTGGGTCTGGCCCTGGCCACGACGCTCCGCAAGCGCCTGTTCACCGACGCCGAGCGCCAGAACGGCAAGGCCGCCTACCTGCTGGGCGCGTCCTTCATCTCGGAGGGGGCCATCCCGTTCGCCGCGGTCGACCCGCTGCGCGTGATCCCGTCCGCCATGGTCGGCTCGGCCGTCACGGGTGCGCTCGTCGCGCTCTTCGGCTCCACCCTCCGCGCCCCGCACGGCGGCGTCTGGGTCACCGGTCTCGTCGGGCAGCCGATCCTCTACCTGGTCGCCATCCTGGTGGGCATGGTCGTCACGGCCGTCTGCGTGATCATCGCGAAGAGCATCAAGCGCGCCCCGGTGGTCGCCGAGGTGCCCGAGCCCGCCACCGCGCAGGCCGTCCCCGCCTGATCCCCTCCGACCGACCGTCCTGAGCGGTCCCGCCGGCGGTCGCCTCCGCGCTCCTCCCCCTCTCCGAGGGAGTCGCGCGAGGCGGCCGCCGGCTTCCGCGTTCCGGGGTGCGAGCGCGGCCGGGCGGCCCGCTCCGCGGCTCCGAATAGACTGCTCCGGTGACTCGCAGCACCCTCCGCATCGCCTCCGTCAACGTGAACGGCGTCCGCGCCGCCTACCGCAAGGGGATGGGCGACTGGCTCGCCGCTCGCGACGTCGACGTCCTGGCCCTGCAGGAGGTCCGCGCCTCCACGGACGACCTCACGGGGCTCCTCGGGGACGAGTGGGACGTGCTGCACGACGAGGCGACCGCCAAGGGGCGCGCCGGAGTCGCTCTCGCCTCGCGGAAGCGCGCCACGATCCACCGCGTGACCTTCGGCGCCGACGACTTCGACTCGGCCGGACGCTGGCTCGAGGCCGACTACGAGGTCGGCGGCCGCTCGCTCACCGTCGTCTCCACCTACGTCCACTCCGGCGAGGTCGGCACTCCCAAGCAGGTCGAGAAGTACCGCTTCCTCGACGCGATGGAGGCGCGCCTGCCCGAGATCCGGGCGCACAGCGAGCTCGCCGTGGTGATGGGCGACCTCAACGTCGGCCACCGCACGCTCGACATCAAGAACTGGAAGGGCAACGTCAAGAAGGCCGGCTTCCTCCCGGAGGAGCGCGCCTACGTCGACCGCTTCGTCGGCGCCGAGGGCGACCCGGACTACAACGCCGGTGCCGGACTGGGCTGGGTCGACCTCGGCCGCCGGTTCGCGGGCGAGGTGCCCGGACCGTACACGTGGTGGTCGCAGCGCGGCCAGGCCTTCGACACCGACACCGGCTGGCGCCTCGACTACCAGCTCGCCACGCCCGCGCTCGCCGACCTCGCCCGCAGCTACGAGGTCGACCGCGCCGCCTCCTACGACACCCGCTGGTCCGACCACTCCCCCGTGGTCGTCGACTACGAGCTCTGACCCTCTCCCCCGCGAACCGACCCCTCGAGGCCACCCATGACTCCCAGCACCCCGGGCGCCAAGCCCGTCATCTTCTCCGGCATGCAGCCCTCCTCCGGGTCGCTGCACCTCGGCAACTACATCGGCGCGCTGACCCAGTGGGTCGCGATGCAGGAGGACTTCGACGCCTACTTCTGCGTCGTCGACCTGCACGCGATCACGGTCCCGCAGGATCCGCAGCAGCTCCGCGAGCGCACCCGCGCGACCGCCGCGCAGTACATCGCCGCGGGCATCGACCCCGCGCGCTCGACCCTCTTCATCCAGTCCCACGTACCCGCTCACGCCGAGCTCGCCTGGGTCCTCAACACCCTGACCGGCTTCGGCGAGGCCAGCCGGATGACGCAGTTCAAGGACAAGTCGGCGAAGCAGGGCGCCGAGGCCGCCTCGGTGGGCCTGTTCACCTACCCGATCCTGATGGCGGCCGACATCCTGCTGTACCAGACGGACGCGGTGCCGGTCGGCGAGGACCAGCGCCAGCACCTGGAGCTCACCCGCGATCTCGCCGCGCGCTTCAACTCGCGCTTCGGAGAGACCTTCGCCGTGCCGGAGCCCCACATCGTGCGCGAGACCGCGAAGATCTTCGACCTGCAGAACCCGGGCGCCAAGATGTCGAAGTCGGCGGAGTCGGATGCGGGCCTGCTCAGCGTGCTCGACGAGCCGAAGGCGACCGCGAAGAAGATCATGCGCGCCGTGACGGACACCGAGTCGGAGGTGCGCTTCGACCGGGCGGCGAAGCCCGGCGTCTCGAACCTGCTGACGATCTACTCGGTCCTCGCCGACCGCTCCGTCGAGTCGCTGGAGCAGGAGTACGCGGGCCGCGGCTACGGGGACCTCAAGAAGGGCCTCGTCGAGGTGGTCGCCGCCACCTTCGACCCGATCCGCGCGCGGACCGCGGAGCTGCTCGCCGACCCGGCCGAGCTCGACCGGGTCCTCTCCCTCGCCGCCGACCGCGCGTCCGAGACCGCGGAGCGCACGCTCGCCGCCGTCTACGACTCCGTCGGCCTCCTCCGCCGCGTCCGCTGAGGCGGCCGTGCTGCGGCTCGCGCTCTTCGACCTCGACGACACCCTCTTCGCCCATGCCCGCGCTGTGCGGGAGGGGATCGTCGCGTACGCCGCCTCGCTCGGCGCCGCCTACGCCGGCGAGCCGGCCGACGTGCAGCGCCGCTGGCACCTGCTCGAGGAGGAGCACTACCACCGCTACCTCGCGGGCGAGCTCGACTACGAGGGCCAGCGCCGGGCGCGCGCCACGGACTTCGCCGCGGAGGCCGGAGTCGGGCTGACTCCCGAGGAGGCGAGCTCCTGGTTCCGCGGGTACCTCGAGCACTACGTCGCCGCCTGGACCCTCCACGTCGACGCGCTGCCCGTCCTCGACCGGCTCGGCGCCGCCGGGGTCCGTCTCGGCGTCATCACCAACGGCGTGCTCGACTTCCAGCGGGGGAAGATCGAGGGCACGGGCCTCTCCGGTCGCTTCGAGCACGTGATCGCCTCGGGCGATGTCGGCGTCGCCAAGCCGGACGCGCGGATCTTCGCGATCGCCTGCGAGCGGTTCGGGGTCTCTCCGGAGGAGGCCCTCTACGTCGGCGACCGGCTCGGCACCGACGCCGTCGGAGCGGCCGCTGCGGGCCTGCGCGGCGTCTGGCTCGACCGCATCGGCGGTCCCGAGCACGGCCGCGAGCTGCCGCCCGAAGCGGTCGAGCTGGGCGTGCTCCGGATCGCTTCCCTGGACGAGCTGGACGCGCAGCTGGGGCTGTCGGCGGACTGAGGCCTCACCCGGGTCGGGTCTCGATAAGCCGCCTGCAGCGACTACTCGACAAGCATGCAGGTCCGAATTGCCGGGTCTCGATGAGCCGGCTGCGGCGACCACTCGACGAGCACGGTTCTCCCCGGAATCACGCCGTTGCGACCCACTGCGCCGTCGTCGGAACGACGAAGCGCCCCACCCGACCCGAGGGTCGGACAGGGCGCTTCACCGTGAACGGACGCACATCATCCGCTCGCCGCACGAGGCGAACGGGGAGAACGCGTGTCAGCGTTGTCCCCTAACCGGACGGAACCCGCTCCCCGAGACGCGACCACCTCGATGAGCCGACCGCGCCGCGGCAGGCAGGGACTGCCGCGCAGGAGGCTACTGCACGTCCTCGTCGATCCAGTCGAAGGTCTTGGTGACGGCCTTCTTCCAGAGGCGGTACTGGCGGGCCGCCTCGTCCTGGTCCATCTGCGGGGTCCAGCGCGAGTCCTCCTGCCAGTTCTGGCGCAGGTCGTCGAGGTTCTCCCAGAAGCCGACCGCGAGTCCGGCCGCGTAGGCCGCTCCGAGCGCGGTGGTCTCCGCGACGACCGGTCGGACGACCGGGACGCCGAGGATGTCGGCCTGGAACTGCATGAGCAGGTTGTTGGCGATCATTCCGCCGTCGACCTTGAGCTCCTGCAGGGGGACGCCGGAGTCGGCGTTGACCGCGTCCAGGACCTCGCGGGTCTGGAAGGCGGTCGCCTCCAGCGCGGCGCGGGCGATGTGGCCCTTGTTGACGTAGCGGGTGAGGCCGACGAGGGCTCCGCGGGCGTCGGAGCGCCAGTAGGGGGCGAACAGACCCGAGAAGGCGGGGACGAAGTACGCGCCTCCGTTGTCCTCGACCGTGGCTGCCAGCGCCTCGACCTCGGGGGCCGAGCCGATGAGGCCCAGGTTGTCGCGCAGCCACTGGATCAGCGAGCCGGAGACCGCGATCGAGCCCTCGAGCGCGTAGTGCACCTCGCCGTCGCCGAGCTTGTAGCCGATGGTGGTGAGCAGACCGTTCTTCGAGTGGACGATCTCGGTGCCCGTGTTGAAGATCAGGAAGTTGCCGGTGCCGTAGGTGTTCTTCGCCTCGCCCGGGTCGAACGCCGCCTGGCCGAAGGTCGCGGCCTGCTGGTCGCCGAGGATGCCGGCGATCGGGACCTCGCGCAGCAGCGACGACGACTCGACGTGGCCGTAGACCTCGGAGGAGGAGCAGACCTCGGGGAGCATCGACTTCGGGACCCCGAAGGCCTCGAGGATGTCGTCGCGCCACTCGAGGGTCTCGAGGTCGAGGAACAGGGTGCGGGAGGCGTTGGTGACGTCGGTCTTGTGGACGCCCCCGTCGATGCCGCCGGTCAGGTTCCAGAGGACCCAGGTGTCCGTCGTGCCGAAGATCAGGTCGCCCGCCTCGGCCTTCTCGCGAGCACCCTCGACGTTCTCGAGGATCCAGACGATCTTGGTGCCGGAGAAGTAGGTCGCGAGCGGGAGGCCCACGATCGACTTGAAGCGGTCCGCGCCCTCGTCGCCGGCGAGGCGGTCGACGATCGACTGGGTGCGGGTGTCCTGCCAGACGATGGCGTTGTAGACGGGCTTGCCGGTCGTCCTGTCCCAGACGACAGCGGTCTCGCGCTGGTTGGTGATGCCGACGGAGGCGATGTCGTGGCGGGTCAGGTCGGCGCGGGAGAGAGCCTGGCCGATCACCTCGCGGACGTTGTTCCAGATCTCGATCGGGTCGTGCTCGACCCAGCCGGCGCGCGGGAAGATCTGCTCGTGCTCCTTCTGGCCGGTGGAGACGATCGATCCCTTCTTGTCGAAGATGATCGCGCGGGACGACGTGGTCCCCTGGTCGATAGCGATGACGTAGTCAGCCATGAATGATTACTCCTTCGTAACGGGGGTGAAAGGAAGCGCGGCGGTCTAGAGGACCGGGAGCAGCACGAGCGAGGCGAGGCCCGCGAGCACTCCACCGACGATCGGGCCGGCGACGGGCACCCAGGCGTAGCTCCAGTCGCTCGAGCCCTTGCCCTTGATCGGCAGCAGAGCGTGCGCGATGCGGGGGCCGAGGTCGCGGGCGGGGTTGATGGCGTAGCCGGTCGGGCCGCCGAGGGAGGCGCCGATCGCGATCACCAGGATGGCGACGGGCAGCGCGCCGAGCGCGGCCAGACCGCCGTCGCCCTGACGTCCGCCGCCGAAGCCGATGACGACGAAGACGAGGACGAAGGTGCCGATGACCTCGGTGACGAAGTTCCAGCCGTACGAGCGGATCGCCGGGCCGGTCGAGAAGACGCCGAGCTTGTTCGCCGCGTCGGGCTCCTCGTCGAAGTGCTGCTTGTAGGCGAGCCAGCAGAAGACGGCACCGAGGATCGCACCGATCATCTGAGCGAGGATGTAGACGAGGATCGAGACGATGTTGACGGGCACGCCGGAACCGAACTCGGTCGCTCCGCTCGCGACGAGGCCCAGGGTGACCGCGGGGTTGAGGTGCGCCCCCGAGTTGTACGAGACGATCACACCGGCGAAGACCGCGAAGCCCCAGCCGATGTTGACCATGAGGGTTCCGCCGTTGAGACCCTTGCTCTTCACGAGCGCGACGTTGGCGACGACACCGCAGCCGAGGAGCACGAGCATGGCCGTTCCCACGACTTCGGCGAGGAAGACCACTCCGAGATTGTCCACGTTGACCTTTTCCTTTTCGTAAGACGGACGCGCACAGGCGTCCGCGGCGGGCTTCGATGCCCGACGGTGTGAAGTTATCGGCGCCCTGTCCTAGCGACAAGGAACGGCGCGTGCACGTTTGTGCGTTGTCACGACGGAAGCCCCGGTCGAGGTGGTCCTCGGTCCGGGGCTTCCGTCGATCCGCGCCTGATCGCCGATCAGGAAGCGGGCACGGCCGTCGGGGTCTGCACCGAGGTGCCCCCGACGTCGACGCCGTTGTACTCCTTGAGGTGCGCGATGGTCGCGTCGACCTCCGACGCGCGGGCGGCGTCGTCCCAGCCCAGCACGGCGCCCGTGTGCTCGGCGAGCTCCTCGAGGAGCTCGCGGCTCAGGCCGCCCGTGAAGGCGTGGTTGGTGCGGCGCATCACCAGGTCGATGAGGTGCACCACGCTCTCGCGCCGGGCGAGGTAGCGGATCTCACCGGTGGTGAAGTCCTTGTCGAAGTCGAGCGCCTCGTCGTGTCCGTCGGCCAGGGCCTCGATGACCTCCTGCGCGCGGGTGCCGTAGCGCTCGAGCAGCTGGCCCGTGCGGGCCGAGGAGAGCCCGGAGCGGTGCTGGCTGATCCACTGCGCGCGGGACGCGTCGGTGCGCGGGAAGCCCTTGCCGCCTCCGATGGGGGTCTTCACGGTGGAGACGCGACGGGACACGCCGATCCGCTTGAAGACCTCGTTCGAGAGGTGCTCCGACAGGGCGCGGAACGTCGTCCACTTGCCGCCGACCAGGCTGAGCACGGGCGAGCCGTTGCCGGGGAGCGTCGAGGGCTCGATGCGGTAGTCGCGGGAGACGAAGCCCGGGGCCTCGTCGTCGTGGCGGGGCAGCGGGCGGATGCCGGAGAACTTGAAGACGATCTGCGAGCGGTCCACGCGGATGGCCGGGAAGACGTGGTTGACGAGCTCGAAGAAGTAGTCGATCTCCTCCTCCGTGCACACCGCCGGCTTCGTGGGGTCGGCGTCGATGTCGGTCGTGCCGACCATCACGCGGCCCTTGAGCGGGTAGATGAGGACGATGCGTCCGTCGCTGTGCTCGAAGAACATCTCGCGACCCTCGCAGGCCTCGACCAGCTCGGGGTTGTCGAGCACGATGTGCGAGCCCTTGGTGCCGCCCATGAATTTCGTGGACGTGCCGAGGGCCGTGTTGGTGAAGTCGGTCCACGGTCCGGAGACGTTGACGACGACGTCCGCCGCGAAGGTGAACTCCTCGCCGGACTCGCGGTCGCGGAGGACGACGCCCTTCTCGTCGGCGCCGACGGCCTCGACGTAGTTGGCCGCGCGGGCCTTCCTGCCGCCGATCAGCGCGTCGTGGAGCACGTCGAGCGCGAGGCGCTCGGGCTCGTGCACGGAGGCGTCGAAGTAGGTGGCGGTGTACTTGATCTTCGGGTCGAGCTTGGGGAGCTCGCTCAGCGAGCGCTTGCGTCCGTGGAACTGGTGGCGCGGGACCGTGCCGCCGTCGCGGGAGAAGAAGTCGTACATCGTGAGGCCGACCTTGATCAGCAGCGCGCCGCGCTCCTGGGGCTTGCCCGACTTGTGGGTCAGGAAGCGCAGCGGAGCCGCGAGGATGCCCGAGAACGTCGAGTAGATCGGGATCGTCGTCTGCAGCGGCTTCACGTAATGGGGAGCGATCTTCAGCAGGCCGTTGCGCTCGTGCACGCCCTCGTTGACGAGTCGGAACTCGCCGTTCTCGAGGTAGCGGATGCCGCCGTGGATCATGTGGCTCGAGGCGCTCGAGGCACCGGAGACGTAGTCGCCGCGCTCGACGAGGGCGACGTCGACGCCGTTGAGCGCGAGCTCGCGGAAGGTCCCGATGCCGTTGATGCCACCGCCGATGACCAGGACCGTGGCGCGGGGGTTGTCGCGGAGAGCAGCGACGCTCTCGCGCAGAGCGGAGTTTCCGGGAGTTCCGTCGGACTGTGCCACTTCGTACTCGCCTTCGTGTCGTAGGGGTGTCGTCGAGGCCTCCGCACCAGCGTGCACCGGGGAGATGACCGATTGATTTCGCGGAGGAATACAGCCATCCTTGACCCGACAACACATCCGGTCAAGACGGGTGGAAATCCGTGCAGGGAGCGCTATGACCCCGGTGAGACCGGTCGTCGAACTCGACGAGACGACCCACGCGACCCATCCCGACAAGACGCGGGACGCGCTGCGTGCGGCCCAGCTGTACTACATGCAGGATCTGACGATGGACGCGATCGCGCACGAGCTGCACACGTCGCGCTCCTCCGTCTCGCGCCTGCTCTCGCACGCCCGCGCGACCGGCCTGGTCGACATCCAGATCCGCTCCCCCCTCGACCGGGCGAGCGCCCTCTCGGCCGAGGTGCGGTCCCACTTCGACATCACGGCGCACATCGTGCCGGTGCCGGACCACACCAGCGAGATCGACCGGCTCGAGCGGGTCGCCCTGTCCGCAGCGAGGATCCTCGGGCAGTTCATCGACTCGAACATGATCGTCGGCATCGCCTGGGGCTCCACGATGAGCGCGATCAGCCGCCACCTGATCGCCAAGGAGACGCACAACACGCAGATCGTGCAGCTGAACGGCGCCGGCAACACCGAGACCACGGGCATCAACTACTCGAGCGAGATCCTCCGCCGCTTCGGTGACGCCTACGCGGCGAAGGTCCAGCAGTTCCCGGTGCCGGCGTTCTTCGACGACCCGACCACCAAGCAGGCGGTGTGGCGCGAGCGCTCCACCCGACGGGTCCTGGAGCTGCAGCAGCGGATGGACGTGGCGCTGTTCGGGCTCGGGTCGCCGTTCGCGGCGGTCCCCTCGAAGGTCTACATCGGCGGCTACCTGGAGCCGAGCGACTTCACCTCGCTCAGCGGCTCCGGGGTCGTCGGCGACGTCGCGACGGTGTTCTACCGGTCCGACGGCAGCTGGGACGACATCCCCATGAACGAACGTGCAAGCGGTCCGGACCTCTCCACGGTGCGCCGCGCGTCGCGCCGGATCTGCGTCGTGTCGGGCGCCTCGAAGCTGCCGGGCCTGCGCGGCGCCCTGGCGGCCGGCCTCATCACCGACCTCATCCTCGACGAGGGAACGGCCCGCGCCCTCATCTCGGACTGACGCCTCCCGCCCCCTCCGCGGGACGCCGCTCGGGTACGCGGCACGCCGACACAGGCGCACCGGAGCGGCGTCTCGCGGGAGCGGTCAGGATTCGCGGGCGTGCGCGTCGAGGAACTCGTAGACCTCGGCGTCGTCGATGCCGGGGAAGGTGCCTGACGGCAGCGGTGCGAGCACGTGCGCGTGCAGGCGCGCGCTCGGCCAGGCGTTGCCGTCCCAGCGCGCGGCGAGCTCCGACGGGGCGCGCCGGCAGCAGGACTCGTCGGGGCAGCGGGAGAGCTCGCGGCGGTCGGTGTCGCGGCCTCGGAAGAAGCGGGCCTCGGCGAACGGGACGCCCACGGTGATCGAGAACTCCTCGGTGGCGGTCGTGCCGGTCTGCGACGCCGACCAGAAGGTGCCCGCCGGAGTGTCGACGTACTGGTAGTACTCCGTCGTCCGGTTGGTCCGGGTGAACGCAGAGCGCGCCGACCAGTAGCGGCAGACGACCTGGCCCTCGACGGCGCCGGTGACGTCGGTCGGCAGCGGCAGCCCGTCGTTCTCGTAGGCCTTCTGGATCGAGCCGTCTCCCAGCACTCGCAGGAAGTGCATCCGGATGTCGAGGTGCGAGGTGAGCAGGTTCGTGAAGCGCAGGGCGGCGGCCTCGTGGGTGACGCCGAAGCCGTCGCGGAAGTCCTCCACCGAGATGTCCCGCTCGCGCTTCGCCTCCTGGAGGAACGCGACCGCCGGCTCCAGCGGCATCAGGCACGCGGCGGCGAAGTAGTTGATCTCGAGGCGCTGGCGGAGGAAGTCGGCGTAGGTCACCGGCCGCTCGTGCCCGAGGAGGCGGTGCGCCATCGCCTGCAGCGCCAGCGCCCGCAGGCCGTGCCCCCCGGGGATCGAGGCGGGCGGGAGGTAGATCCTGCCGTTCGCGAGGTCGATCACCGAGCGGGCGGAGTGCGGCAGGTCGCCGACGTGGATGATCTCGAAGCCGAGGTGCCGGGCCATCTTCGAGACGGAGCTGTGGGTCAGTGCTCCTCCGCGGTGCCCGACGGTCCGGAGCATCTCGCCCGCCACCTCCTCGATCTCGGGCAGGTAGGAGCTGCGCTCGCGCAGCTGGAGCCGCTGGGCGGTGTTGGCCCGGCGTGCCTCCTCCGGCGTGGCACTCGCCTCGCTCCGGCGACGGGCGAGCTCGCGGTAGACGCCGAGGAACGCCTCCAGCACGGGCGTGCTCAGCCCCTTGTTGACCTTGAACTCGGGCAGGCCGAGCGAGCGGTACAGCGAGCCCTTCTGCACGCGCGCCAGCTCGATCTCGAGCGCGGCCCGCTCGCTCGGCGGCTCGTCCGAGAGCAGCGCCGCCAGCTCGACGCCGAGCGCGGCCGCGAGGCGCTGCAGGAGGGAGAGGCGCGGCTCGCGGCGGCCCGTCTCGATCAGCGAGAGCTGGCTCCCCGACACGTCGACGCGCTCGGCGAGCTGCCCGAGGGTCAGTCCGCGCCGGGTGCGGAAGTGGCGCAGGCGCTGCCCGAGCAGCACGGCGTCGGAGCCCGGGGCGGGTGTCGAGGGATCGGTCACGGCGAGCTCCAGCGGTCGGTTGTGACGGAAGCGCAAAAAGGCGGTTTCTTGACCGCCCGAGCGCCGGGAATACCTCCTGATCCTCCTCCATCCTGGCTTCAGGCGCCACTGAGCGCCCCTCCCGGCCCGGCCGGCCTCTTCCCGGCTGCGGCCGGCGACTCCCCACCCCCGTCGACGACGACCACCGAAAGCGGAGCCAGCATGAGCATCTACAGCAACACCGTCCGACTCGAGCCGAGCACCATGACCGGGCCGACGTCCGTCCCCGCGCCCGTCGTGCCGCCGGCGCCCCTCGCCCTCCGCCGCTGGGTGCGCGAGACCGCCGCGATCCTCCAGCCCGACGCGATCGAGTGGAGCGACGGCTCCCCCGCGGAGTGGTACCGCCTGACCGAGCGGCTCGTCGCCTCCGGCACGCTCCTCCCGCTCAATCCGGAGTGGCGGCCCGGCTCGTTCCTGGCCCGCACCGACCCGGACGACGTCGCCCGGGTCGAGGACCGCACCTTCATCTGCACGACCGATGAGGCCGACGCGGGACCGACCAACAACTGGCGCGAGCCCGCCGCGATGAGGGCCGAGCTCGCTCCCCTCCTCGACGGAGCGATGCGCGGACGGACGATGTACGTCGTCCCGTTCTCGATGGGGCCCGTCGGCGGTCCGCTCTCGCAGCTGGGCGTCCAGGTCACCGACTCGGCCTACGCGGTGCTGAACCTGCGGATCATGGCGCGCGTGGGCTCCGAGCCGCTCGCCGCCTTCACCGAGGAGACCCCGTTCGTCCGCGGCGTGCACACCGTGGGGCTGCCCCTCCGCGACGCGGACGGCGTCACCCGCGAGGACGTCGCCTGGCCGTGCAGCCCCGTGAAGTACATCACCCAGTTCCCGGAGACGCGCGAGATCGTCTCGTACGGCTCCGGCTACGGCGGCAACGCCCTGCTGGCGAAGAAGTGCTTCGCCCTGCGGATCGCCTCGGCGATGGGGCGCGAGGAGGGCTGGCTCGCCGAGCACATGCTGCTGATCCGCATCGTCTCGCCTGAGGGACGGCGCTACCACGTCGCCGCCGCCTTCCCGAGCGCGTGCGGCAAGACCAACCTCGCGATGATGCAGCCCGCGATCCCCGGCTGGCGGGTCGAGACGCTGGGCGACGACATCACCTGGATGCGCCGCGGGGAGGATGGACGCCTCTGGGCGATGAACCCCGAGACGGGCTTCTTCGGCGTCGCTCCCGGCACCGGGGAGAGCTCGAACCCGAACGCCGTGCAGACGCTCTGGGGCAACACGATCTTCACCAACGTCGCGCTCCGCGAGGACGGCGACGTGTGGTGGGAGGGCCTGACCGACGAGGTCCCGGAGCGGCTGACCGACTGGCGCGGGCAGCCGTGGACGCCGGCGTCCGGCACGCCCGCCGCGCACCCCAACTCCCGCTTCACCGCGCCGGCCGCGCAGTGCCCGTCGCTCTCCGCCGACTGGGACGCCCACGAGGGCGTGCCGCTGGACGCGATCGTCTTCGGTGGCCGACGGGCGAGCAACGTCCCGCTGGTCACGCAGGCCACCTCGTGGCAGCACGGCGTCTTCCTGGGTGCGACCGTCGCCTCCGAGAAGACCGCGGCCGCGGAGGGCACGGTCGGGGAGCTGCGCCGCGATCCGTTCGCGATGCTCCCCTTCTGCGGATACAACATGGCCGACTACTTCGCGCACTGGCTCGCGATCGGCGCTGAGCTCGGCGATGCGGCGCCGGCCGTGTTCCAGGTCAACTGGTTCCGGAAGGACGCGGACGGCGAGTTCCTCTGGCCCGGCTTCGGCGAGAACGCGCGGGTGCTGCAGTGGCTCGTCCGCCGCCTGGAGGGGCTGGCGGAGGCGCGGCGGAGCCCCCTCGGCGACCTGCCGCTCGCGATCGACACGCACGGGCTGCTGCTCTCCGCGGCCCAGAAGGAGGAGCTGTTCTCCGTCCCGGTCGAGGCATGGCTGGAGGAGTGCGCGCTCACGGAGGAGTTCTTCACGCGGTTCGGCGACCGGCTGCCGCCCGAGCTGACCGCCGAGCTCCAGGCCCTGCGGCTCCGGCTCCTCGCCGAGAAGCTGCCGCTGGCGGCCTGATCCCCCTGACCGAGCCGGCTCCGGCCGGACACCCTTGTGGCCCGCGGGCGGATCATCCCCCTTTCCTCGCACCCCCGCGGGTCCACTCCCCCCTTCCGCTCCCACGACGACGGGCACCATGACCGACCGCATCACGCTCCGCTTCCTCGCCTCCCCGCAGGACGCCACCGCCGACGGCCGCAGCGCCCAGGCCGGCCGCGTCCTCGAGTGGATCGACAAGGCCGGCTACGCCTGCGCCGTGGGCTGGAGCGGCGGCTACTGCGTGACGGCGTACGTCGGCAACGTCCACTTCACCCGGCCCATCTCGGTCGGCAACCTGATCGAGGCGACCGCCCGCGTCATCCACACCGGGCGCACGAGCATGCACGTACTGGTGCAGGTCGCGCAGGCGGATCCGCGGACCGGCCTCTACGAGGACGCCACGCACTGCCTCCTCGTGTTCGTGGCCGTCGACGACGAGAAGAGGCCGCGGTCGGTCCCGGAGTGGCGGCCCCGCTCGATCGAGGACCTGTCCCTCGCCGAGGGCGCCGCCGCGCGCATCGAGGGCCGCCGACGGCTGCACGACGTGATGCGCGCCCAGGAGTACACCGAGGAGGGCACCGGTCCGCGGATCGTGTTCCGCTTCCTCGCGGCGCCGGGCGACGTCAACTGGGGCGGCAACGCCCACGGCGGGATCGTGATGCGCTGGATCGACGAGGCAGCCGACGCGGTCGCGCAGCGCTGGACCGGCCGCGACGCGGTGGCCGTCTACTCCGGCGGGATCCACTTCTACCGTCCGGTGCGCATCGGGCACCTCGTCGAGGTGGAGGCGCGCCTCATCCACACGAGCGCCCGGAGCATGCACCTGGCGGTGCACGTGCGCTCCGGGGACCCTCGGACCGGCGAGCTGGAGCTGACCACGCAGTGCCGGAGCGTCTTCGTGGTGCGGGGCGCCGACGGGGCGGCCGAGCCGGTCCCGCCTCTCGAGCTGCGGACCGAGGAGGACCGGCGTCTGGACGCCCATGCGCGCGAGCTGATCCTCCTGCGCGCGGCGCTGCCGCCGCTCCCGCTCGCGGGGACGGCCGGCGCTAGGGTCGGAGCGTGAAGCTGCCGATCCTCGTCCTCAACGGCCCGAACCTGAACCTGCTCGGCACCCGCGAGCCCGAGCTCTACGGCTCGGACACCCTCGCCGACGCCGAGGCGCTGGCGGCGGAGGCGGCCGAGCGGCACGGCTTCACGGTCGAGACCTTCCAGAGCAGCTCGGAGGGCGCGATCGTCGACCGGCTGCACGCGGCTCGCGGCTCCGTCTCGGGAGTCGTGCTCAACGCCGGGGCGTACACGCACACGTCGATCGCGATCCGCGACGCCGTCCTCGCGACCGAGCTGCCGATGGTCGAGGTGCACGTGAGCAACGTGCACCGGCGCGAGCCGTTCCGGCAGCACTCCTACCTCTCGGACGTCGCGATCGCCGTGATCGTCGGCGCGGGCATCGCCGGCTACGGCTACGCGGTGGACGTGCTCGCGCGAGCGGCGGAGAAGCGATGAGCGGGCTCGGACGCTCCTTCGGCAGCGCGGTCGACGCCTACGACCGCGGGCGGCCCGGCTACCCCGACGACGCCGTCGACTGGATCGTGGGGCACGCCCCCGCGCGAGTGGCGGGCGCCTTCGTCCCGGAGCGGGCCCGCGCGGCGGGAGCCGACGCCTCCGATCGGCTGCGCGCCGTGGACCTCGGCGCGGGAACGGGCAAGTTCACCGCGTCGCTCGCGTCCCGCGGCCTCGACGTGACCGCGGTCGAGCCCGACGCGGAGATGCTCGCGCGTCTCGCCTCGAATCTGCCGGGGGTCCGCCGCGAGGAGGGGACGGCCGAGGCGATCCCCGCCGCGGACGCCTCCGCGGAGCTCGTCACCGCCGCGCAGTCGTGGCACTGGGTCGACGCCGAGCGCGCCGGAGCCGAAGTCGCCCGCGTCCTGGTGCCGGAGGGCGTGCTCGCGCTGGTGTGGAACATCCGCGACGAGTCGGTCCCCTGGGTGCGCCGGCTCGGCGAGGTCGCCGGAGCCTCCACCGCCGAGCGCTTCGAGACGCTCCGGCCGCCGCTCGGCTCCGCTCTCGAGCGGGTGGCGTTCGCGGCCTTCGAGTGGTCCTTCGAGCTGGACCGAGCCGGGGTGCGGGACATGTTCGCGTCCCGCAGCTCCGTCATCGCGATGCCCGACGAGGAGCGCGCCGCGGTCCTCGCGGCGGTCGACGCCGTGGTGGACGAGGAGTCGGGCGGGAGCGGGACCGTCGCGATGCCGTACTCGACGCGCGTGACGATCGCGCGCCACTCCTCCTCCGCCTGACTCCGCGCCGCGCGCCGCGGACCGCCCCGCCCGCCGACTACCCTCGGAGGGCGCCGCACCGGCGCGAGCACCGAGAGCACGAGGAGAGACGCACGTGAGCATCATCGCCGCCGCAGACGGGTCCGCACTGGGCAACCCCGGCCCCGCCGGCTGGGCCTGGTACGTCGACGACGAGCGCTGGGCCGCGGGCGGCTGGTCGCACGGCACGAACAACATCGGCGAGCTCACCGCGGTGCTCGAGCTCCTGCGCGCGACCGCGCAGGAGGAGGAGCCGCTGCACATCCTCTGCGACAGCCAGTACGCCATCAAGGCCTGCACCGAGTGGCTGCCGGGCTGGAAGCGGAAGGGCTGGCGCAAGGCCGACGGCAAGCCGGTGATGAACGTCGAGATCATCAAGGCGCTCGACGAGGAGCTGCAGGGCCGGGCCGTCACCTTCGAGTGGGTGAAGGGGCACGCCAACCACCGGATGAACGAGGCCGCCGACGTCCGCGCCCGGAGCGCCGCGACCGCCTACCAGCGCCGGCAGCCCGTCGACGCCGGACCCGGATGGCCGACGGCCGCCGCCGTGCCTGCCGCGGCCGCTGCGCCCCCCGTCGAGGACTCCGCCACCCTCTTCTAGCCGCGTTCCCCCTGGGGCAGCCGCAGCAGCCCCGTCGCCACCAGCTCGCGCACCCGCGGCAGCACCGAGTCGGACACCGCCTCCTCCTCGACCTGGAGGAGCGAGGCGACCGCCGCCGCGATCGCCGCCACCGAGAGCTCGCCGTCGCAGGCGCCGACCACGGCGGCGAGCGCCGTGTCGACCTCCTCGACCCGGGCGAAGCCGCCGCCCTGGCGCAGCCGCAGCACCGTCGGATCGTCGTTGCCCGGCCAGTAGTGCCGCTCCTCCGTGACGTCTCCGGCGACGACCAGGGCGAGACCCGCCAGAGCGCGATCGTCGATCGAAGCGAGGGCCTCGGCCGCGTCGAGGCAGGCGGCGAGGTGGCCGCCCAGGCCCGCGGTCGCCACTGGCGTGGTGATGCGCTCGAGGCGGCGGATCGGCGGGCGGGGCTGCTCGGGCAGACGGAGCGTGACGTAGCCGAAGCCGACGCCGGTCACCCCGCGCCGCTCGAAGTCGGTCAGCCAGGCGTCGACCAGCGCGTCGAACGCGGGGCCGCGGGTCGTGCCGCCGTCCCGGATCCAGGTCTCGGCGTAGACCGCCGGATCCTGACGCTCGCGCTCCACGACCCAGACGTCCAGAGGAGAGGCGGTCCCGCCCATCCAGGCGTCGAGCCCCTCGGGCCCCGCCTCGAGCGCCTGCTCCAGCGGGCTGCGGGCGTCGGCGAGCCAGTCCGCGATCCGGTCGAAGGCGTCCGCGCCCTCCCGGTACTCCCAGTTCCCCAGGAGCTGCGCGACACCGCCGGGCACCAGGTGCTCGGCTGCTCCGAGGATGACGCGGCGCACGATCTCGTCGCCCTCCAGCCCGCCGTCGCGGTACTCGTAGGAGGGGACGCCCTCGGCTCGCGGCGTGATGACGAACGGCGGGTTCGTGACGATGTGGTCGAAGCGCTCCCCCGCGACCGGCTCGTAGAGGCTGCCGAGGCGGAACTCGATGTTCTCGATCCCGTTGAGCGCCGCGGTGAAGGAGGCGAGCGCGAGCGCGCGCTCGGAGATGTCGGTGGCGACCACCTGCTCGGCGTGGCGGGAGGCGTGCAGCGCCTGGATCCCGCAGCCGGTCCCCAGGTCGAGCACGCGGCCGACGGGCCGCTGGATCATCAGGCCGGTCAGCGTGAGGCTCGCTCCGCCGACGCCGAGCACGTGGTCCTCGTCGAGCGCGCGGCCGAGGGCGAGCTCCCCGAGGTCGGAGGCGATCCACCAGGAGGCCGCGCCGCGCTGGTCGACCACGTCGTAGGGGCGCAGGTCGAGGGCCGCGGTGACGACGGCTCCGGCCTCGACGCGCACCAGGCCGAGCTCCACCGCCCCCTCCAGCGCGAGAGCGCCGAACGCCTCGTCCGCGTCGTCGGCCGAGACGGGATCGGCCAGGAGGAACAGGCGGGCGAGGGTGGCCAGCGCGTCGTGGTCGCCGCTGCGCTCGAGGGCGCGGCGGGCGGGGACCCGGTCGCCGCGGTGCAGCGCCTCGGCCGCTTCGTCGCCCCAGAGCCCCCGCACGGCGTCCACACCGTAGCGGGCGCGGATCAGGTCGTCGCGCAGGAGGGCGATACGGGCTCGGTCGAACGGGTCTGCGGAGAACACCGCTCCATCCTCCTGCACACGGGTCGGCCACCGGGGCCGCCGCGGCCGTACGATCGGAGGCATGCCGCTGACCGGAGAGTACGAACCCAGCACGTCCGAGTGGGCCCGCGAGCAGGCGGAGCTCTACGAGCGGACCGGCGGAGCCGAGGGGAACCTCCTCCGCGGCCGCCCCATCATCGTCCTGACCACCGTCGGCTCGAAGAGCGGGAAGCTCCGGAAGACCGCGCTGATGCGCGTCGAGCACGAGGGCGAGTACGTGGTCGTCGCGTCCAAGGGCGGCGCGCCCGAGCACCCCGTCTGGTACGGCAACATGCTCAAGGAGCCGCACGTCGAGCTGCAGGACGGGCCCGTGAAGAAGGACTACGCCGCGAGCGTGCTCGAGGGCGATCTGCGCGCGGCCTGGTGGGAGCGCGCGGTCGCCGCGTGGCCGGACTACGCCGAGTACCAGACGAAGACCGAGCGGCAGATCCCGCTCGTGCTGCTCACTCCCTGGTCCTGAGCGCGGCGGGCGGCCCGGCCCGTCGCTGAGGCGGCCGTCCTCCGGTCGAGGTCGCGCCGCACGGCAGGCGCCTCACGTGGGCGGCGGGCCCAGCGGATCCGGTCCGGCCTCAGACCCGGGCCGCGATGAGGTCGAGCACCTTCGGGCTCGAGAGCAGCGCGAAGTGGCCGACCACCGAGACCGCGATGTTCTCGCGCGCCCCGGCGAGGCGGCTCCCTCCGGGGATGTACTGGTCGCGCATCCCGTAGATCGACGTGATGCGCGCGTCGGCCTCGCGCTCGGCCAGCAGGGTGCGGATCATCGGGCGGTGGGGTGCGAACTCCCGGAGCGCCCGCGCCGGGGCGATCCGGGCGAGCGACGAGCCGTTGAACGGGGTCGAGACGGCGATCATCCGCTCGATCCGCCCGTCCTCGCGGTCGTCGACGACCATCATGTGCTTGCCGATCAGGCCGCCCTTGCTGTGCGCGACGATGACGACTCCGCGCAGATCGTGCTCGCGCAGGTAGTCCTGGCCGAGTCCGGCCGACGCGACGATCGGCCGCGTGTTGTAGCCGAGCGCGGGCAGCACGTGGATCGGATGGCCCGCCGCGTGCAGCCTCTCGGCGATGGGCCGGAGGAACTGCCACGTCTCGTAGATCCCGGGGATGAGCAGCACCGGAGCGCCGTCGCCGGACGCGTACCGCGACACGTCCCAGCCCTCCCGCAGGTGCACGAAGCGCGAGCCGTAGGCGTAGCGGTAGTCGCGGAGGTACGCGCGCCGCAGCGAGGTCGAGCGGCGTGGGCGGGCGGAGTCACGCGCCGGCATGGGCCCGCTCCAGCTCCGCGATGTCGAGGCGGCTCATCGCGAGCATCGCCTGCAGAGCGCGCGCGGACGCCTCGGGGTCGGCGCCTCCGAGCAGACGCGGGAGGACCTCCGGCACGATCTGCCAGGACAGCCCCCAGCGGTCGCGGAGCCAGCCGCACCGGCTCTCCTCGCCGCCGTCCGCGATCAGGGCGTCCCACAGCCGGTCGAGCTCGGACTGGCCGCCGACGGTCACGACGATCGAGACGGCCTCGGTGAACGGGAACCGCGGCCCGGCGTTGATCGCCTGGAACCGCTGCCCGTCGAGCTCGAACGTCACCGACAGCACCTCGCCGGGCGACGGGGAGCCCTCCGGCAGCACCTGGCTTCCGGTGATCCGCGAGTTCGGCACCAGCTCCGTGTAGAAGCGCGCCGCCTCCCCTGCGCCGTCGTCGAACCAGAGGAAGGTGCTGACCGCGCCCATCGGAGTCTCCGTCCTGCGCGGGAGGGTCTCCGCGGCTCCCTCAGTGTGCCGCGGAGGCGCCCTCCCCGCGACGGGTCACAGCGGGTTGACGCCGAACGCCGTGGCCAGCTTGTCGATCTTCTTGGCGCGGCCCAGCCGGGGCAGGTCGCTGCCGTCGCGGATGACGCGGCCGCGAGCCTCGAAGTCGTCGAGGAAGTCGCGGGCCCAGGCGACGTCGGACGGCGTCGGGCTGATGACCTCGTTGATCACGGCGAGCTGCTCGGTGTCGAGGCACAGCTTCCCGGTGAGGCCGAGCGAGACCGTGAGCGCGGACTGCTCGCGCAGCACGGGGTGGCTGTTCGAGACGGTCGGTCCGTCGATCGGGCCGGGCAGGTCGCCGATGCGCGAGGCGACGACCAGGCGCGAGCGCGGGTAGGCCATCGCGAGATCGTCGGCGCTGGTGCCGGTGTCGCGGCGGTAGTCACCGCTGCCGAACGCGAGGCGGAAGGTGCCGCGGGCGCGGGCGATCGAGACCGCCTCCTCGATGCCGAGGGCGGACTCGACCAGGGCGAGCACCGGGGTGGAGCCGCCGAGGCGGTCGAAGGTCTCGGTGACGTGCTCAGCGGCCTCGGTCTTGGCGAGCATGACGCCGGCGAGGCCGGGCAGGCCCTTCAGCGCGTCGACGTCGTCGGACCAGAACGGGGTGGAGTGGTCGTTGATGCGGACCCAGGCGCGCTTCTCGCCGGTCAGCCACTCCGCGACGTCGGTCCGCGCGTCGGGCTTCGCCTTGGGGTCGACCGCGTCCTCGATGTCGAGGACGATCTGGTCGGCGCGGGACGCGTGCGCGGCGTCGAACGTCTCGGTGCGGGTGGCGTTCACCAGCAGCCAGGAGCGCGCGATCTCGGGGGCGACGTCGCGCCCCTTCCGCTTCGCGATGGCGGTGGTGGTGGTCTCGGGCAACGTCACGTTCGGGTCCTCTCGGTGGCGCGGTCCTCGCTCCGCGGACGCCACCGCTCTGCGACGGCGCCGGGGACAAGGGTAGCGGCTCCCCGTCGGCGGGGCTCCGGGCACTCCGGCGTCTCTCCACTCCGGGGCTGCGACGCCCCGAGCGCTCCGGATCAGCGGCCCTCCGGACGCTCCCACAGCGTCAGCACGGTCGTCGGCACCCGGATCCGCTCGCGCGCGACGAACCCCGCCTCAGCGAGCACCGCGTCCGCCTCGCCCTCCGGCAGCGCCTGCCAGACCCGGTCCGCCCCGGCGAGCGCGGCACGCAGCGCCTCGCCCTCCAGCAGGACGTCCGAGTACGTGCCCGTCGTCCCGTACGGAGCGCCGAGGGCGACGTCGTCCACGCCCGCGAACGCCTCCGGGTAGGCGGCGAGCGCCAGGCGGGGCCGGAGCGAGACCGTCCCGGAGGAGCCGAGGAGGACGGCGTCGCCCGGACGGGCCCGCTCCTCGACGGCGGCCGCCAGACCGCGGAGATCCTGCCCGGCCGGCTTCCCGGTGACCGTGCGCATCTGCACCAGGACCGGCAAGGCGGCCACCGCGGTCAGGGCGAGGAGGGCGACGCCCGTCCGGGCCCTGAACGAGTCGAGCGCGAGGCCGAGGAGGACCGCGAGAGCGGGCGTGCTCGACGCGAGGTAGCGCGGGGTGAACATCGGCTCGACGAGGAGGGTCCCGAGCACCAGCACCGCGGTCGGCAGCACGATCCAGAGGAGGAGGGCCGGCAGGAGCGGGCCGCGCAGGCCGCCCCGCACCGCGGCGACCGCGAGGAGCGCGCCGGCGATCCCGGCCAGCCACCACGCGGATCCGAAGAACGGCTCGACCAGGACGGTGAACGCGGTCACGGGCTGCGAGCGGAGCCAGCCGACCTGGCCGCTCTGCCCGGCGGCGAGGAGCAGCACCGGCACGGCGCCCAGTGCCGAGAGGGCGCTCGCCGCGAGAGCCCTCCCGGCACCCCGGGGCGCCGCGGCCGCGGCGAGCGCGACGAGAGCCGGCAGCACCAGCACGGAGTAGAGGAACACGGCGTTCGACAGTCCCGCGACGACCGCGAACGCGGTCCAGCGCAGGGCGCCTCCGGAGCGGGCCGCCCGCACGACGAGGACCGCCGCTCCCACCACGAGCGCGGTGGCCAGAGCGGAGGATCGCGCCTCGGTCCCCGAGAACGAGGACCGAGGGAGCAGCACGAGCACCGCGGCGGCGAGGAGTGCCGCCCGGGGCCGGTCGAACGATCGCAGCAGGACGACGATGCCCGCCGCCGCCGCTCCCGTGGCGAGAGCGGACGGCGCGCGCACCGCGAGCTCCGACTCCCCGGCGATCGCGATCCAGCCGTGCATCAGCAGGCCGTAGACCAGGTGCACCGCGTCCTTCTCCTGCACGAAGGCGAGGAGCTCCCCCACCGGGAGCCGTGCCAGGCGGAGGGTCGCGGCCTCGTCGTTCCAGTAGGAGGGGATCCAGGAGCCGACGAGGGTCAGCGCGGTGGCGAGGGCGAGGACCGCGCTCGCGGGCAGGGTCCGGAGCGCGCACATCACGCCAGCGTAGAGGCCGGGCTCAGCGCGCCGAGCGCTCGGCGAGACCCTTCGCGTACGCGGCCTGGCCGATGTGCTGCGTGTCGTCGTCGATCACCGAGACCAGCCGCACCCCGAGGGTCACCGGCGGATCCCACTGCTCGTCGACGACGCGCTCGAGGTCCTCGTCGCCGAGCGTGTCGAGGAGGGCGAGCGTCTGCCGGTGCACGGCGTCGGCGTACTCCGCGAGCACCGCGGCCGGCACCGCGGCGAGCGCCGCCACCTCGGCCGGCTCCTGCCCGTAGCCGGTCTCGTCGGGCCCGAAGGGCAGGCCGGACCGGCCGTGGAAGCCGTCGGCAGTCCACACCTGCTCGTGGCCGGCGAGCGGGGCGAGGTGGTCGTCCTGCACTCGGACAAGATGCCAGACGAGCCAGGCGGGCGAGTTCGAGCGGGCGTCCGCGCGGAACGCGAGCTGATCGGGGGTGCTGTCGTCGAGGACGGCGTGCACGTTCTCGTGCACCCGGCCGAAGGCGTCGCGGAGGAGGTCGATGGCTGCGCTCATGCCGCCAGCCTGCCGCTCCCGCGCCCGGTGCGGCACCCCCTCCGCGCGCCTCGGAGGAAGTGCGGAGGCGGGTGCCCGATACTCGGCCCGTGACCTCCGGATCCTCGAACCTGGCGACGAAGCCGTGGCTGACCTCCTACGCGGAGGGCGTGCCCGCCGAGATCGACCCTCCCACCCAGACGCTCGTCGACCTGCTCGAGGACTCGGTCGCGCGGTACCGCCGCGGCACCGCGCTCGAGTTCTTCGGCGCCGAGACCACCTACGCCGAGCTCGGCGAGCAGGTCGCGCGGGCGGCGGAGGGCCTGCGGCGCCTCGGCGTGCGCGCCGGCGACCGCGTCGCGCTGGTGCTCCCGAACTGCCCGGAGCACGTGGTGGCGTTCTACGCCGCTCTCCGCCTCGGAGCGATCGTGGTCGAGCACAACCCGCTCTACACGCCGCGCGAGCTGCGGCGGCAGTTCGAGGACCACGGCGCCCGGTTCGCGGTCGTCTGGGACAAGATCGCCGACGTCGTCGCGACCATGCCCGCCGATCTGGGCATCGAGCGCGTCGTCTCCGTCGACCTCACCCGCTCCTTCCCGCTCGGCAAGCGCCTGGCGCTGCGGCTCCCCCTGCCGTCGGTGCGCCGGTCGCGCGAGAAGCTGACCGCGACCCCCCGCAGCCGCTCCCTGGTGCCCTTCGCGTCGCTGCTGAAGAACCGCCGCATCGCGCGCTCGCACCCCCGCCCGGTCCTCGGCGACACGGCCCTGCTGCAGTACACGAGCGGCACCACCGGCACGCCCAAGGGCGCGATCCTCTCGCACGCGAACCTCCGCGCGAACGCCCTGCAGGGCCGCGCCTGGGTGCCGGGGCTGCGCGAGGGCGACGAGACGTTCTACGCGGTGCTCCCTCTGTTCCACGCCTACGGGCTGACGCTGTGCCTGACCTTCGCGATCAGCATCGGCGCGAAGGTCGTGCTGTTCCCGACCTTCGACGTCGGCCTCGTGAAGGCGGCCGCGAAGTCGTCGCCGCCCACCTTCCTCCCCGCGGTGCCGCCCGTGTACGACGCGCTGGCCCGCGCCTCCGAGCGCCACGAGCTCGACCTGCGCGGCATCCGCTTCGCGATCTCGGGAGCGATGAGCCTGCCGGTCGCGACGGTCGACCGCTGGGAGCGCGCGAGCCGGGGACTCCTGGTCGAGGGCTACGGCATGACCGAGAGCTCGCCGGTCGCCCTCGGGAACCCGGTCGGCCCGACCCGCCGGCCCGGCACGGTCGGCGTGCCGTTCCCCAGCACGACGATCCGCCTCGTCGACCCCGCCGATCCGTCGGTCGACCGCGGCCCGGGCGAGTCCGGCGAGCTCCTGCTCCGGGGGCCGCAGGTGTTCCAGGGGTACTGGAAGCGGCCGGAGGAGACGGCCGAGGCCCTCCTCCCCGGCGGCTGGCTGCGCACGGGCGACATCGCGACCGTCTCGGCCGACGGCTTCGTGACGATCGTCGACCGGGCCAAGGAGCTCATCATCACCGGCGGCTTCAACGTCTCCCCCTCCGAGGTCGAGGGAGTGCTGGAGTCGCACCCGGACGTGACGCGCGCGGCCGTTGTCGGGCTCCCCCGCGAGGACGGCGGCGAGAGCGTCGCGGCGGCCGTGGTCCTGCGGGCCGGGACGGCCGTGGATCCGGAGGCGTTGCGCGACTTCTGCCGGCTGCACCTGACGCCCTACAAGGTGCCCAGGCGGATCGTCCCGGTGGACGAGCTGCCGACCTCGCTGATCGGCAAGGTGCTGCGCCGCCAGGTGCGCGAGAGTCTGCTGGACTGAGGCGATCGGAGCGGGCGGTGGCCCGCGAGGAGGAGGACGACATGGCGAGGATCGTGCAGTACGAGCGGATCGGCGGGCCCGAGGTGCTCGAGACCGTCGAGGCGCCGGAGCCCGAGGCGGGGCCCGGCACCGTGGTGGTCGCCGTCCGCGCGGCCGGCGTGAACCCGATCGAATGGAAGGTGCGCTCCGGCCTGCGCCTGAGCCCGCCGTTCGACGGTCCGCGGAGGCTCGGGTCGGACGGCTCCGGCGTGGTCTCCGCCGTCGGTCCGGGCGTGACCGGTTGGAGCGTCGGCGACCGGGTCATCGTCAGCGGCGCCACCGGTACCTACGCGACCGCCGTCGCGGTCTCCCCCGACTCCCTCGATCCGCTCCCCGACGGACTCGGCTTCGAGGAGGCGGCCGCGCTCGGCATCCCGGTCTCCACCGCCTACCAGGCGGTGGTCTCGCTCGGCGTCGCGGAGGGATCGACGTTCGTCGTCCACGCGGGCGCCGGAGCGGTCGGCCGGGCGGCGATCCAGTTCGCCGTCGACCGCGGAGCCCGGGTGATCGCCACCGCGAGCCCGGCGAACCACGAGGTGCTGCGCGCGCTCGGAGCGGTGCCGGTCGCCTACGGGCCCGGACTGCTCGAGCGGCTGCGCGCCGCAGCGCCCGGCCGCGTCGACCGCGTGCTCGACGCGGCCGGGACGGACGAGGCGCTCGCCGCCTCGCTCGCGCTGGTCGAGGACCCGCAGCACGTCGGAACGGTGGTCGCCGGCCCTCGGGCGGCCGAGCTGGGCATCCGGGCCTGGAGCGGCGGCAGTCCCGTGCCGCTGACCGAGGAGGAGCAGCGCCTCCGCCGCGAGGGCGTGCCGCTCGCCGCCCGGCTGGCGAGCGAGGGGCGCTTCGCGGTCGCGACCGGTCCGCGCCTCCCGCTCGAGCAGGCCGCCGAGGCGCACCGGCTCAGCGAGGACGGCCACGTCCGCGGGAAGATCCTGCTCGTTCCCTGAGCCGGGCCGGCTCCCGGCATCCGTCTCCCCACCGCTTCCCCCGCTCTCACCGTCGAGAAGGAGTCCCCGTGTCCACTGACGACACCACCCCCGTGATCCTGGGGGGCGCCCGCACCCCGTTCGCCCGCTTCTCCGGAGCCTTCGCGCCGCTCTCGGGCGTCGAGCTCGGCGCCGCTGCGATCCGAGGGGCTCTCGAGCGCTCGGGCGCCTCCGCGGCCGACGTCGACGCGGTCGTGCTCGGCCAGGTGATCCAGGCCGGAGCCGGTCAGGGCCCCGCCCGACAGGCCGCGGTCCTCGCGGGCCTGGGCTGGGACGTCCCGGCGGTCACGATCAACAAGCTCTGCCTGTCGGGTCTCACCGCGGTGATCGACGCGGCGCGGATGATCCGGCTCGGCGAGGCGCAGGTGGTCGTCGCCGGAGGGCAGGAGTCGATGACCAACGCGCCGCACCTCCTGCTCGGATCCCGCTCGGGCCTGGGTGTCGGTCCGCGTCCGCTCGAGGACGCGCTCCTCCACGACGGCCTGCTCGATCCGTTCGACCGCCGCCTGATGGGGAGGGTGACCGACGACGGCAACGCCGCACGGGGCATCCGCCGCGAGCGCCAGGACGCCTTCGCCGCGCTCTCGCACCAGCGGGCCGCCGCGGCACGGTCCACCGGCGTGCTCGCCGAGGAGATCGTGCCGGTCGCGGTTCCGCAGCGGCGCGGACCGGACCTCGTCGTGTCCGCCGACGACGGGATCCGGGAGGACAGCACGGTCGAGACGCTCGCCCGGCTGGCCCCCGCGTTCTCGCCCGAGGGCACGATCACGGCGGGCAGCTCGTCCCCGATCACCGACGGCGCCGCCGCGCTGGTCGTCGTGTCCCGCGGCTGGGCCCGCGAGCGCGGACTGCCCTGGCTCGCGACCGTCGCCGAGCACGGGCAGGTCGCCGGACCGGACAACTCCCTCCACTCGCAGCCGTCGGCGGCGATCCTCCGGGCGCTCGGCCGCCGCGGTGCAGCGGTGTCCGACCTGGACCTGATCGAGATCAACGAGGCGTTCGCCTCCGTCGTCCTCCAGTCGGCGGACGACCTGGGCGTCGAGCCCGAAGCGGTCAACCTCGACGGCGGGGCGATCGCGCTCGGCCACCCGGTGGGCGCCTCCGGAGCACGGCTGGCCCTGCACCTGGCGCTGGCCCTCCGGCGCCGGGGCGGCGGTCTGGGCGTCGCCGCGCTCTGCGGCGGAGGCGGCCAGGGCGAGGCGCTGATCCTCGAGGGCTGACCGGCGGTCCGCCCCCAGGAGCGCGTCGGCGCCTCCGGCTACGCTCGCGGGATGAGCATCCTGAGCGCCGACGGCCTCGCCTTCGTCACCGAGCGCCACCTGGCCACCCTCTCCACCCCCGGCCGCCAGGGCCGCCTGCACGTGGTCGCCGTGGGCTTCACCTACGAGGACGGCGTCGTCCGCGTCATCACCTCCCGCGAGAGCCAGAAAGTGCTCAACGTCCGGCGGGGCGGCACCGCCACGGTCGGGCAGGTCGACGGCATCCGGTGGCTGAGCCTGGGCGGTCCGGCGTCGATCGAGGAGGAGCCGGACGCCGTGCAGCACGCCGTCGAGCTCTACTCCCAGCGCTACCGCACCCCGCGCCCGAACCCCCTCCGCGTCGCGATCCGCATCGACGTCGACTTCGCCCTCGCCTCCTCCGGCCTGCGCGCGGAGTAGCCGGGTGGCCCGCGGCGACGCGCTGGGCGGGGGCGGCGCCGTCTCCTCCCTCCGCACCTACCGCTACGTCCGCCTCTCCCTGGTGGCGGCCGTGGTGCTCCTCACGGCCGGCCTCGTCCACCAGCTCGTCGTCGGAGGCCCGCTGCGCTCGATCAGCGCCTCGTACTACACCCCGGTCCGCTCCCTCTTCACCGGGGCGCTCTTCGCGGTCGGCGTCGCGCTGGTCGTCCTCGCCGGGAGGAGCGTGCGGCGCTTCCTCCTGCTGCTGGCGGGCATGACGGCGCCGGTCATCGCGATCGTGCCGGTGCCCCTCGCCTCGGAGGAGCTGCAGCGCCTCCAGGGAGCGGTGTGCCCGGCGGGAGGGGCGTCGTGCCTTCCCGCGACGGCCGCGGGTGAGGTCGCCGCCTCCCTGCCCGCCTACCTGGTCACGGCCGCGGCCGTCCTCGTCGCCTCCGTGATCCTGCTCGCCCTCGACCGGGTCCTCGACCGCTGGGCGCTCGTCCGCACCGCGATCGCCGCCGCCCTCCTGATCGCTCTGGCGGCCTGGAGCACGCTCCCGTCGTTCCTGCGGCTCGGCCACTACGCCGCCGCCGGCGTCTTCTTCCTCCTCATCGCCGTCACCGCGGGTCTGCACGCCGTCGCGGTGCGCGAGGAGGGAGCGAGCGGGCCGGGGACGCCGCGCTTCTACTCCCGCTGCTACGCCGTTCTCGCGGTGCTGATCGCCGCGGTCGATGCGGCGCTGGTGCTCCTGCTTCTCACGGGGCGGGGAGCGGACCTTCTCGGCGAGCAGTGGCTCCTGCTCGGCGAGGCCGTCGCGCTCGCCCTCTTCGGGATCTTCTGGGTGCTGCAGACCGTCGAGAACTGGGATCGTCCCGACGTGCTGCTCGTCGCGCGGGGCTGAGGGGGCCGGTGACGGACGGCCCCCTCAGCCGCTCAGCGCTTGAGGGTGATCGAAGAGCTCCGCCCCAGGTTCCCTGCGGCGTCGGAGGCGTGCGCGACGATCGCGTACCGCCCGGCCGGGTAGGAGGAGGCCGAGACGGTCAGGCGCCACGTGCCGTCCGACGCCCTCGTCGCGTCGCCCAGCCGCGTGGCTCCGCTCCAGAAGCTCAGCTTCGTCGTGCCGACGTCGTCCTTGGCGGTGGCGACCAGGGTGACAGAGCCGCGCACCGTCGATCCGCTCGTCGGCGCGGTGATGACGGTCTTCGGAGCCGTCGTGTCGCGCGACGGCGCGGGCGAGCCCGCGGGTGCCGGAGCAGGAGCCGCGGTGGGCGCCGACGTGGGAGTCGGGGTCGGGGCCGGAGCCGGTTCGTCGCCGAAGCCCCAGGCCGTCCACAGCTCCTCCGCGATCATCGCCTGGCCGGCGACGTTCGGGTGGAAGTAGTCGACGTCCGTCGAGAGCTGGTCGAGCGAGATCGGAGCCGCCGTGAGGGCGCCGCCGTCCCAGACGCAGTCGTTCGCGGCGGATGCGCAGGCCGATTCGAGTGCCTCGTTGAAGTCGGCCTCCCGGTCCTCCGCCGCCGCGAGCGAGGCGGTGTAGGCCGAGCCGGTCAGCGGGGCTCCGGTCGTGGCGTCGACTCCGCGCTGGGTCCTGCAGACCCCGCCCCAGGCCCAGATCGCTGCGCCCGGCGTCGGCTTCACGGCTTCCCACTCCGACTCGATGTCCGGGACCGAGCCGACGAGTACCGTCGCCTCCGGCCACTCCGCACCAATCGAGCGCAGGATCCGGGTCGCCGACGCGGCGAAGGAGGCCGCGGGCGTCATCGCGTAGCCGTCGCGGGAGTCGGGCGAGAGGCTCAGCGAGCAGAGGTCGTTGCCGCCGATCAGCAGCGTGACCACGTCCGGCTCCTCCCCGGCCGCGACCGCGGCGTCGATCCGCGACTCGACTCCGCTGATGACCGCGCCCGACTTCGCGTAGTTCACCGCGCGGACCGCCGTCCGCGGATCCGCCGCCGCCATCCGGCTCGCGATCGAGTCGACCGCGGGCGCCGATCCCGTCGCCCAGGAGTTCTCGACGCAGTCGCGGTTAAGCCCGCAGGTCGTCGCCGCGCGCGTGATCGAGTCGCCGAGCGCGAGCAGCGTCTGCGTCCCGGACGCCTGCGCCGGCGGTGCCGCCAGGAGCCCCGCCAGGAGCGCGATCGCCCCCGCGCCGACCCCTGCCGCTCTCCGCCGTCCCCTGTGTGCTGTGGTCCCCATGTCGTCCCGTCCCCTGGTCGTCCGTCGCTCGAGTGCCTCGCGTGCTGCGAGAGCACGAGGGGCGAGCGTACGTCGCTGCGGATCCCCCGACGGACCGGAGGAGGGCGGCTCCCGTCCGGCGCGGCCCGGATGGGGGACACGGAGGACGCACGGAGGCGGGCGGCCCACAGCTTCGGGCGCCCGATCGTCAGGACCTGCACGACCGGCCCGCGCTCTCTCCCGCCCGGAGAGCACGTGGACCGACGGCTCCTCCTCGATACTCTGAGGCGATGATCGGCCGTCGCCGTGGAGGGAAGAGGGATCAGCATGGACTACTCGAACGAGGACGATCTCAAGCAGAGGATCGGTATCGACTCCTGGAGGAATCTGTCGAAAGAGAAGTTCATCGCGTTCGCATCCGAGCTGCCGAACATGAGCGAGGAGCTCGCCCTGAAGGTCGTCGAGCAGTTCCCGGATTTCAAGAATCTCGTCCTCGACTCGTTCAGTGAAGTGCGAGATCAGGCGAGTTCAGCCGTTCGAGCCAACTGGAAGAGTCAGAAGAAGGTTCACAGGGCCTTCGCCGAGTACCGCGCTGTCCTGAACCGCGAACTGGATCGTGACACCCTGAGCGCGGCGGACCGCTACTCGGTCCTTCGGCTGTTCAAAGAAGCGATCGACGACGAAGCGCTGAAGGATTCGGAGCACAAGGCGTTCGTGCTCCGTGCACTGGGCATCGTCGCGATGGTCGCAGTCGCCGGAGTCTCGACGGGAGTCGCCGTCCTCGGCGGTCGAGCCAGGATCGGCGGAGACGCCTAGTACCGAGTGCCGATCGGACGGACCACTCCTCCGCCGACGAGCGCGTCGAGGCCGCGAGGCGGTCGACCCGCCGAACAGGCGAGGTTCCCGAGCGGGCCGCCGGCACACAACGGAAGGCCCGCTCTCTCGAGCGGGCCTTCCGTTGTGGTGGATCCGAGGGGATTCGAACCCCTGACCTCTTCATTGCGAACGAAGCGCGCTACCAACTGCGCCACGGACCCGTGCCTTCCGAGCCGTCACCGGCCCGAACAACTCGTCCACACTAGCACGGACGAGCAGGCGCCTCGCACTCGGGTCAGGCCCCGCGGCGGCGCTGCAGCGCCTGGTCGAGGTCGATCGCGTCGACGCCGTCCACGACGCCCATCGCGGCGAAGCGGGAGGAGGGACGCGGAGCCTCGGGAGCGGGAGCGGCGGCACGCGGGACGCGCAGCGGCGCCACCTCGGGAGCGGTCGCGGCGGCGCGCTGGGCGAGCTCCGCCTCCGCCGCGGCGGTGCGCAGGCGCTCCACGGCGTCGATCGACGCCATCGCGGAGGCGGCGACCGTGCCCCGGGAGAGGTAGAGCGGCTTGGGGAGCGGCTGCGGCGTCCAGCTCGCACGGTCCTCGGCGAGCTCCTCGGAGGCGTCGTCCGCCGCCTCCTCGGCGAGCTCGGCCTCGAAGACCTCGGCGCGCCGGCGCTCGGTCGCGGCGGCCGTCGTCGCGGTCGCGACCGGAGCGGCGGCGCGGCGGCGACCCGGCGCCAGCAGGATCAGCGTGCCGAGCCCCGCGACGGCGAGGAGCAGGCCGACGAGCGGCACCGCGCCCGTACCGCCGAAGGGCAGCATCACGAGCCCGACCAGCGCGGCGACCGCGCCGACCAGCACGGCCAGCGCGGCGCCCTGGCGCCATCGCAGGACCGAGGGCCCCGACCGCGTGCTCCGCCGTGCGCTCGCGGTCGCCCGTCGCAGCGCGTCGCGCGCCGCCTTCTCCGCCTGTGCCAGCTCCATCGCCTGTGCCTTCTCTTCGGCTCGTCGTCGTGTCTCGGTCACCCGGAGCCGGCGCTGCTGCAGCGCCACCTCGCGGGCCGTCGCCTCCGCACGCACGTGCTCGGGCACTTCCGCGGTCTCGGCGAGGATCCGCAGCGTCTGCTGCAGCCTCACCGCGTTGCGCTCGGTCGCGTTGTACGACCGCCTGCGCATCCACGTGGGGATCAGGTAGGCGACCCACAGAACGGCGGCGAGCGCCCAGACGACGCCCCCGCCCAGCCAGTCGCTACTCATGCGGACAACGCTAGGAGCACCGGGCACTCCCGTCCGTCATTACGGGTAGGTGTGTCCGTGCGGATCGCGGATCAGCCGGGGCCCCGTCGGAGGGACACCGGCGCCGTCGGAGGGTCCGGAGAGACCCGAGCGGCGCGAGGCGCGGAGGTCCGCGTCGGTCGGCACGCCGACCTCCGACGGGACCTGCCCGTCGAGGTAGCGGCGGAGCACGCCGCGGGGCACCTCCTCCGCCACGAGGGCGAAGCAGAAGTGGTCGCGCCAGTCGCCGTTGATGTGGATGAAGCGCCGCCGCAGGCCCTCGTAGCGGAAGCCGAGCTTCTCGACCACGCGCAGGCTCGGCCGGTTCTCCGGGCGGATGCAGATCTCGATCCGGTGCAGGCCCAGGTCGAGGAAGGCGTGGTCGGCCGCGAGGGCCACGGCGATCGGAGTGATCCCCCGCCCGGCGTAGCGCTCGGACACCCAGTAGCCGATCGACCCGGAGGAGAGCGAGCCGTACCCGATGTTCGAGATGTTGAGCTGCCCGGCGAGCTCGCCGTCCCAGTCGATGAGGAACGGCACTCCCCCGCCGGCCCGCGCGTTCTGCTGCAGCGAGCGGATGCTGGCGCGCACGTCGAACGCGGCGCCTCCACGGGGGTCGGACGCCTCCCACTGGCGCAGCCAGGACCGGTTCGCGATCAGCTCCCGCTCGAGAGGGCGGGCGTCGCGCACGCGGATGGGGCGGACGGTGACACGACCCTCGGTGAGCGTCGGGATCGGGAGCGGCATGATGCGACCCTACTGCTCCGCCGCACTGCGGGAGGGGGACTGGACTCCGCGGCGTTCCATGCCCTCGGGGAACGGAGGAACGGACGGGATCCCGTGCCGCAGCAGGGGTCCCGTCCGTTCCGGAGGCGCGCTCGCCGGGGCTCAGAGGCCGGCGACGAAGTCCTTCAGCCAGGGCTTGAGGTCCTTGCCGAGGTCGTCGCGGTCGGAGGCGAGCTGCACGATGGCCTTGATGTAGTCGAGCTTGTCGCCGGTGTCGTAGCGGCGGCCGCGGAACACGACGCCGTAGACGCCGCCGAACTCGGCCGGGTCCTGCGCCATGCGCTCCAGCGCGTCGGTCAGCTGGATCTCGCCGCCCTTGCCCGGAGCGGTGTGCTCGAGCACACCGAACACGTCGGGCTTCAGCACGTAGCGGCCGATGATCGCGAGGTTCGAGGGGGCGTCCTCCTTGGAGGGCTTCTCGACCAGGCCGGTGATCCGCACCACGTCGTCCTCGTCGGTCGCCTCGACCGCGGCGCAGCCGTAGAGGTGGATCTGGTCGGGGTCGACCTCGAGCAGCGCGACCACCGTGGTGTCGCGCTGCTCGGCGACGTCGATCATGCGCGAGAGCAGCGGGTCGCGGGCGTCGATCAGGTCGTCGCCGAGGAGCACGGCGAAGGGCTCGTCACCGACGTGGCGCTGCGCGCGGGAGACCGCGTGGCCGAGGCCCTTCGGCTCGCCCTGACGGACGAAGTGCACGTCGGCGAGGTCGCTGGCGTACTTGACGTGCTCGAGCTTCTTGTCGTCCTTCTTCTGGGACAGGTTCTGCTCGAGCTCGGGCACCGAGTCGAAGTGGTTGGCGAGCGCGTTCTTGTTGCGCCCGATGATCACGAGCACGTCCTGGAGACCGGCGTCCGCCGCCTCCTCGACCACGTACTGGATCGCCGGCTTGTCGACGACCGGCAGCATCTCCTTGGGGATGGCCTTCGTCGCCGGCAGGAAGCGGGTGCCGAGACCTGCGGCGGGGATGACTGCTTTGCGGATTCGAGTGCCCATGGGGCGCCATCCTAGCGGCGGGGGAAGTCGCGGGAGTTTCGCGCCAGGACCGGCGACGGAAGGCGCCGGACCCCGTTCCGGGGCGGTCCGGGACGAGCGTCCCTCAGGGTCGTCCGCGCGGAGGCCGGCGCGGGGCCCGGTTCTAGACTGAGCGCATGCCAGCCGACATCACGCACGAGAAGCGGGCGCTGCGCGCCGAGCTGCGCGAGCGCCGCCGCACGCAGACCTCGACCGCTCGCGAGCAGGCCGCGGAGCAGATCACCACCCACCTGATCGAGCTCGCCACCCGCGTGGGGGCCCGCTCCCTCGCGTGCTACCTCTCCGCTCCGGACGAGCCGAGCACCCGGCCGTTCCTGGGCTGGGCCGAGAGCCACGGCATCCGCGTCCTCTTCCCCGTCTCACGCCAGGACGGCCTGCTCGACTGGGCGGTCGGCGACGGCCACACCGAGACCCAGGGCCTGTTCGGCATGCCCGAGCCCGTCGGGCAGCTGCTCGGCCCCATCGCGATCAACGACGTCGACCTCATCGTCGTCCCGGCCGCCACCGTCGACCGGCAGGGGATGCGGATGGGCTGGGGGCGCGGCTACTTCGACAAGACCCTCGGCTCGATGGAGAAGTGCCCTCCGGTCTACGCCGTCGTCTTCGACAGCGAGCTCGTCGACCGGGTGCCCAGCGAGGTCCACGACCAGGCCGTCGACGGAGTCGTCACTCCCTCCGGCATCGTCGACCTGCGCCACTGACCCCGTTCTCCTTCTCCCCCACCCGCCTCCGAGGAGCCCCCTGTGCCCACCTACTCCTACCGCTGCACGCAGTGCGGCAACGCCTTCGACATCCAGCAGAAGTTCACCGACGACACGCTCACCGAGTGCCCGAGCTGCCAGGGGGCGCTGCGCAAGGTGTTCAGCGCGGTCGGCGTGACCTTCAACGGCTCGGGCTTCTACCGCACCGACTCCCGCTCCGGCGGGAAGTCGAATGAGGGCGGCTCCTCCTCCTCGGGATCCGGCTCGTCCGGCTCGGGCGCATCCGGCTCCGGCTCATCCGACTCGTCGTCGGGCTCCTCGGGATCGGGCGGCTCCTCCTCGGGATCCTCCGGGTCGTCGGGCTCGGGCGGCTCGGGCGGCTCCTCGTCCGGTTCGGGGTCCTCGGGCTCCGGATCGTCCTCCTCCTCGTCGTCCTCGGGCTCCTCCGGGTCCTCCTCCTCGGGCTCCTCCTCAGGGAGCTGAACCGCCACTCACCGCTCACTGCAGAAACGGAACGATCATGATCAACGGCTTCAAGGAGTTCATCCTCCGCGGCAACGTCATCGACCTGGCTGTCGCCGTGGTCATCGGCGCAGCCTTCACGACCATCGTCAACGCGATCGTGACGGGGATCTTCAACCCGCTCATCGGCGTGATCTTCGACGCCTCCTCCCTCGAGACCCTGAACTGGGTCATCCGGCCGGGAGAGAACGGCGAGGACCCGACCGTCATCGCCTACGGCTCGGTCGTCTCGGCCCTGATCCAGTTCGTGATCGTCGCCTTCGTCCTCTACTTCGCGTTCGTCCTGCCGATCAACCACCTCAAGAACGCCGCCTTCGCCAAGAAGGCCGCCGACGCCCCCGCCGCGGAGGACAAGGCCCCCACCGAGCTCGAGCTCCTCGCCGACATCCGCGACCTGCTCGCCAACAACGGCACCGCCACCACCGCGAACTCCGGCAAGCACGTCGACTGAGTCGCTCTGTCTCCTTCCCGATGGGGGAACGTCTTGCAGAGCGTTGCGCGAACGGTGCGTCCGAAACGCCGGCACGCGTTTCGGACGGCACCTGCACCTTCGGGAGGTCGCCGATCGGGACCATGAGCAACTCTGGCGGGGACCGACCGGCCCTGTCTCCACGCGTCCATCCACTCGTCGAGCGGGGGCGCGCCGGGGGGAGGTCAGAGGTCGCCGACGGGACATGTCTCGACTCGCGGATCACCGACCGGTCCGGCTGACGTCAGTAGTGCGGGGGGACGTCCTGGCGCAGGCGCGCGTCGTTCGGGCCGGTGTCGGGGCGCGCGGGCGGTGCGGAGGGGTCGGCGATCGGCGCGTCGTGCGGGGACGGATCGGTGCCGGGCTTCGCGGGGAGCGTCGCCCGCCGGCCGCCGCGGGTGCGCCGCAACGGGCGGTCGGCACCCGCGGGGGCGTCGAAGTCCGGCGCCACGATCAGTCGTGCGGCAGCGGCTCGACGGGCTGCGTCTCCCCCGATGCCGGAGCGGCGGCGGCGGCAGGAGCGGCGGGAGCAGCAGGAGCAGCAGGAGCAGCAGGAGCCTCGCCGGCGGCGGGAGCAGGGGTCTGCTCCTCCCCCGCGGTCGCACCGATCAGCCCGGCCACCCGCGCGGCCACGGCCTCGGGGTCGGCGAACAGCTCGAAGTTGTGCACCCGCAGGTAGTGCCAGCCCAGCCGCCGCAGCAGCTCCGGACGCAGGCGCAGCGACACGCGCAGGCTCTGCGTGCTCACGTCGCGGTCGGTCTCGACCACCACGGCACGGGTACCGTGCGCGGCGACGAGGGCCAGCTTGCCCTTGTGCCCGATGTTGACCCGGAGTCCGCGGCGCTCGAGGCGCGCGGCGAGATCCACCAGCATCGGCTCCGAGTAGTCGTCGCGGTCGCTCGGCTGGACGCGGTCCTCCGCCTCCTGCAGCACCTGCGCGAGCGCGACCATGCCGTAGCGCATGCGCGACTCGTCGATGTCGCCCGGGCGGAAGCACGAGACGATGTCCATCGAGCGGCGGGCACGGGTCATCCCGACCGCCAGCAGGCGCTCTCCGCCCGGCTCCGCGAGAGCGCCGAAGTTCGACAGCAGGCGGCCGTGGGGCGTCCGGCCGTAGCCGATCGAGAAGATGACGCGGTCACGGCTCTGCGCGACCGACTGCTCCAGCGTCACGACGGCGAAGGGCTCGGGACGGTCGCCGAGGATGAAGTCGCTCAGGTCGGTGCGCTTGGCGAAGGCCGTCAGCACCGCCTGCTGCACCCGCACGGCGTGGCGAGGACTCGCGGTGATGACCATCAGCGACTCGCGCGGACGGATCACCGCGTGCTCGAGCACCAGCTCGACCACCTTCGCGACCTCGGCGTCGACGGACTCGACGGCTCCGGAGTCGTTCTCGGGCATGCCGTGCCCGCTCGCGATGTAGTGGAAGCGGAGCGAGTCGTGTCCGAGGAACGAGCCGGCCCAGGGCAGGGAGTCGATGCGGCCGCCGTAGAAGCGGCGGTTGACCAGCTCGGCCAGGTCCTCGCCGCCCGCGCGGTAGCTGCGGGTGAGCGTGACGGTGTTGAGCAGCTCGCCGAGTCGGGCGAGCGCCGACTGGGCGTGCAGCGCCTCCACGTCGGTCCGCGAGGCGGTGGAGCCGAACTCCGGCGTCTCGTCGACGCGCAGGCCGAAGGGAGTGGGGGTCTGCGTGACCGGGTCGCCGAACGCGACGACCTGCTTCGCCCGGCGGATCGCTCCGACGTTCTCGGCCAGCGTGGTCGCCCCGGCGTCGACGAGGAACACCGCGTCGAAGGTCGTCTCGGTGCCGATGCGGTGCACCTCGTACGGCGAGGCGAGCCAGGCCGGAGCGAGCACGCGCGAGAGGTGCGGGGCGGCCTTCTGCAGCTCCTGAGGGGTCGTCGCCGCCTCGGTGCGCAGCAGCGCGCGCAGCGCATCGCGCTCCTGCGGCCAGTCGACGAGCCCGATCTTCCAGGTCTCGGAGAGCTTCCAGGCCAGCAGCTCGGCGCTCGAGGCGGCGTGCGCCTCGTCGACGAGCTTGAAGTCGGCCTCGAGCCGGTCGAGCACGCTCGTGTTGCCGCCGAGCAGCGCACGCTCGTCGGTCAGCATGATCTCGAGCGCCGAGCGCCACCAGGCCAGGTCCAGCTCGCCCGCGACCAGCTCGGCCGGCACGTGGCGGCGCGAGAGGTCGGTGAGCAGCGGGTCCAGGCCCCAGTCGCGGAGGGTGGCGAGGAGGGTCGTCCGCTCCTGGAGGTTGGCGAGCACCTCGCTGTCCTCGGCGAGGCCGGACACCATCGAGGCCAGCTCGGCGAGAGGGAGCGAGGCGAGCTGCAGGTTCGTCCCGCGGCGGCCGAGCGGCTCGTCGAGACGGCTCAGCTGGTCGGTCACCTGCTGGTAGGCCACCTGCACGTCGGCGACGCCGACCGGGACCTCGGGGATCGTGCCGGCGACCGCGTAGCGCTGCCACAGCGTCCGCTGCTGCTGCACCCGGCGGAGCGCCGCGTTGAGGTCGGTGACGTGCGCGCCGGGACGCAGGTACTCGCGGGCGAGCTTCTTCAGGCGCCGACGGTTGGTGGACGACATCTCGGCGGCCTCGCGGCGCGGCGAGGTGGCGACGATGAGGTCCTGGATCGAGCGGTCGAAGACGGCCGGCTGGAACTTGTCCAGCGTCTCGCGGACGTCCTGCAGCAGACGCAGGTAGATGCCGAGCTCTGCGACCGACTCGAACGGGCGCATCCGCGTCTGGCCGATGACGTCCTGGGCGCGGTCGAGCAGGCGCGGCAGGTCGCGCAGGTGCAGTCGCTTGGCCAGCTCGTGGGCGATCTCGGCGTCGGCGGTGGAGTCGAACTGGGCCCCGTACCAGGGCGAGTCGCCCGGGCCGTAGCGGAACTCGCCCAGGCGCGCCGACTCGATCAGCATCCGGGTCGCCTCGGGGCGGCTGTGCGCGAGAGCGGTGACGGAGCGGCGGTCGAGGCGGGCGGCGGTCGACGGGGGCGTCCGCAGCTGCGAGAGGCGGGCGAGCTCCTCGAGCGCCTGCAGCGCCGAGACGCCGAAGCTCTCGTCGCGCCGGGAGAGCGCGCCGCGGTAGTCGAGCAGCACCTTCCGCAGCCGGAGCAGGGCGTCGTCGATCTCGCTGACGGAGGGGCGCGCGGCCTTCTCGTTGCGGCCGATCGACTGGATGAGGTCGCGGCGGAGCGTGCGGGGCCCGACCGCGATGCCGCCCAGGCCCGCCGAGAGCAGGCGCTGGTGAATGCTGTCGAGGCTCGACCGGCGGGCGCTGACGACCAGCACGCGCTTGTGCTGGGCGGCCAGGGCGCCGATCGCGTTGACGATGGTCTGGGTGCCGCCCGTGCCGGGGAGGGTCTTCACGACGAGCGAGTTGCCGGCCGCGATGTTCGCGATCACCTGCTCCTGCTCGGCGTCCGCGTCGAGGAGGAGGTTGTCGGTCGCCGGAGGACGCTCGTCCTGCGGGATGATCGACGCCACCTTCTGCGACTGCTGCAGCGCCCGCTTGGCGGCCGGGTTCCCGGCGACGGCGTCGAGGACGGGGTGCTCGAGCATCCGGGCGTCGCGGAGCATGTCGCCCGCCACGTCGGCGAAGCTCGAGACCACGAGGCGCGGGTGCACGGCGAACCACGGCAGGTGCGAGGTCAGGCCGCGCAGCTGGTCGATGACCGGCTGCGGCTTGAAGACGCCGTTCTGCACGGCCAGCTCGACGAACTGCTCGGGGTCGATCGTGATGCCGAACTGCTGCTTGAGGGCACGCGCGAGCTGCGGGTTGAAGTAGGGCTGGCCCTTGAGCTTGAGCTCGAAGTCGCGGCCGTAGCGGCGGATGGCGAGCGGGCGCAGGAGCACGGGTGCGGTGAACTCCGTGTCGCCGGCGCGCCACTGGGCGAGGCCGATGGCGAGGTGGACGCCCTCGATGCCGCGGACCGAGCGCAGCTCGATCCCCTTGTCGGTGATCGCACCCGCGGCGTTCTTCGCGGTGCGCAGGGCGAGCTCGTCGCGGATGAGCGAGGAGAGGAGCGTCGTCTTGCCCGAGATGAACGGGGGCAGCCCGCCGGGGTGCGTGGTCGAGAGCTCGATGCGCGTCCGGGGCGAGTCCACGAAGTGGAGCAGGGGCGACGGACCGCCGACCTTGGCGAGCTCGTCGCGCCACGACTGCCACACCGGATCGGCCACGTTGCCGCCCTGGTAGCCGGCCTCGCCGCTCGTCACCTGCACGGGAGAGGTCGCCGTCGGGGAGAGCCGATGCGCGGACGCCTCCCCCTGGTCACCGGATTCGGGTGAGGTCGCCACCGGTCCGGCTCCTGGGAAATCGTCGACTCGTTGCACACGGACACCCTAAACCGGGCACCTCCGAAAGGCCGTAGCGACGCGGGTCGGCGGCACGGCACCTCCGTACGGCTCACCGGGCCGGAGCATCGGAGGAACGCGGAGCCCAGGGTCGGATCGGCGAGCCCGCCCGCCCGATCGGGGCGGGCGGGGGATTCAGGAGGGCCAGACGGCCAGGGGCGGCGCCGTCTCGACCCGGCGCTCGTCGCCGACCACGCGGATCCGGCTGCTCACGCGGTCGTGCCCGGCGGCAGCGGCGACCGCGGTCATGACGAGCTGAGCGTGGTCGCGCGCGAGATGCCCGAAGGCGCTCCGCAGATCGACGGGACGGCCGGTGGCGAGCGACACGGCGATGCGGGCGACCGCCTCCTCCGAGAGGTCGAGGAGGCACGCCTGCTCGGCGAGGACGGCGAAGTCGATCCGCGGCGCGGCCTCCGTGGCGGCACCGGCCGCCCACGGGTGCTCGGGGCGGAGGCAGCCGGCGCGGACGAGGAGCTGCTCCGCGGCTTCGAGGCCGGGCCCGGCGAGGACGGGGATCATGCCGCGGTCCGCTCGGCGCGGCGCCCGGAGGCGCGGACCCCGACGGACACGACGGCCGACAGCAGGCAGGCGACGCCGGCGATCAGCGGCGCGAGCCAGCCGAGGACGCTCACCTCGTCGACGTCCGTGCCGAAGTACTGCCAGTGCGCGATGGCGTAGACGAAGAGGGAGAAGAAGCAGAGCGCGACGCCCGTGAGCGCCGACACCAGGTCTGCCGGACGGACGAGGGGCTCGTGCTCCGCCGAGGCGGCCTGCTCGATCGCGGGCTCGGAGAGGGCGGCGGCCGGGACCTGCGGGAGGGTCGCGGTGGCGGGGTGCTGCGTCATGTCTCCGAGGGAACCAGCCGCGCGGTGTCACGGTCGTCACTCGCTGGCATGACGTCCTGAGCCGAGCGGATGGTGGCGCAGTCGGCCGGTCAGGGAGCGACGGGGACGTCCGCTCGGGCCGGTCGGCGTCCGAGCGACGACTGGAACCGCAGCAGGTAGCCGTCGGGATCAGCCACCACCAGCTGACGGACGCCCGCCTCCTCCGCTCCGACCCGGTACCAGCGGGTCTCGAGCGGCGAGAACAGCGGCGTCCCGGCCTCGGCGAGCGCCGCCGCCGTCCGGTCGGCGTCGTCGACGTGCAGCTGCAGGTTCATCCCCCGGCCGAGCGGGCGCTCCAGCGGTGCAGCGATCCAGTTGCGGCCCCGCCCCGCCTCTTCGAGCATCACGTGCGCGGAGCCGAGGACCAGGTACGCGAAGCCCTCCTCGGGCCGGGCGTAGTGGATCCGGAACCCGCAGGGACCGCACCAGAACCCCAGGCTCCGGTCGAGGTCGGCGACGAGCAGCTCGGGGACGAGATCGGGATCGGCCATCCGCGCGGTCTACGCCTCGGCGCCCTCGGGGCGCTTCGTGCGGCCCGGGAGCAGGAGCAGGCCCGAGACGCCCACGACGATCAGCAGGATGGCCGCGACCGTCACGAAGGAGGCCAGCGCCAGCACGGGCATGATGATCGTCAGGACGCCCGCGATGACCGAGGCGATCCCTGCCGCGATCGGCAGCCACGCGGGGCCGGCGACGGTGCGGCCGCTGGTGATGCTCGAGACGCCGTCGAGGATCCAGCCCGCGCCGATCACGAGGCCCAGGACGCTCAGCGACTCGAACGGGTTCGACAGGCACAGGATGCCCGCGACCAGGATCAGGGCGCCGAGCAGGCCCGCGAGCCAGCGCACCCGGGCATCGAGCCGCGAGGCGGTGAAGGCCAGCAGCAGGCGGAAGACGCCCGCGGCGATCAGGTGGATGCCGAAGACGATGGCGACGGTCAGCAGCGTCGGACCGGGGATCAGGACGGCGATGACGCCGAGCACGATCGCGATCAGCGAGACGGCGATGATCCACCAGCGCTCGACGGAGGTGCGGGACATCGTGGGCGCGGCGGTCTCGGACATGGCGTTCCTTCGCGTCGAGGAGTGCGGACCCCTCGAACGTTAGGGCACCGGGGCGGGGTGGCGCGGGGCCTTGCGCCCGCCCGCCCGAGGACGCAGGTCAGTGGCGCGATCCGGTGCGCGCCGCGGCACGGTGCCGCCGCACACGGCGCACCACGAGCGCGAGCAGCAGCACGCCGAACGCGCTGTAGATGATCGCGTCGAGCACGCCCGCGTACTGGTCGACGAGCTCGTACTGCGTGCCGAGGGCTGCGCCGAGGCCGATCAGCAGGCCGTTCCAGACGCCGGAGCCGAGGATCGTCAGTCCCGAGAACAGCAGCAGGTTCATCCGCTCGGCCCCCGCGGGGAGCGAGATGAGGCTGCGCACGCCCGGGATGAGGCGACCGAACAGGACCGCCCAGGTGCCGTGCCGGCGGAACCAGCCGACCGCCTTCTCGAAGTCCTCGCGGTCGACCAGCGGGAGCTTGGAGAGCAGGCGGATCGAGCGCTCCGTGCCGATGCGGTGGCCGAGCGCGTAGAGGATCAGGCCGCCGAGGTAGGCGCCGAGGGTCGCCGTGATCACGACCAGCACCAGGTTCATCCGGCCCTGCTGGGCGAGGAAGCCGGCCAGCGGCAGCACGAGCTCGCTCGGGATCGGCGGGAACACCGTCTCGATCAGCGTCAGCAGGCCGACGCCCGCCTCTCCGAGCGCGGCGATCACCCGCGCGGCGACGCCGACGAGCCCGGAGAGCTCGTCGATGCTGTCGGAGGAGGAGGCGGTCGCCACGGAGGCGGGGGCGAGGGCGAGGGTCGCGATCGTCATGACTGAGAAGCTACTCAGTCCGCCGCGCGCGCACCTGGGAATCCGGCGGCCCGCTCAGGGGCGGCCGGTGAGCACGACGGTGTCCGATCCCTGCAGCCGCACCTCGACCGAGGCGATCTCGGACAGCGGGAGCCCGGTGGCGAGGCTGGGCTCCATCGTCGTCCCCGGTGCGCTCGTCCACGATCCGACGGCCTCGGTGCCGCCCGAGGTGTCCGTGACGTAGAGGACGTAGCCGGCCGAGCCCGCGTACTGCTCGGCCGTGTCGGCCCAGCTGCAGTCCATGTCGATCCGCGTGCCCCACTGCTGCGGCACGAACCGCACGGAGGCCTCGACGGGGACGCCCGGAGCCGCGGCGAGCGAGACGGTCGCGCCGACGGTCTCGACAGGGGCGAGGGACGGACCGATCGCGAGCGGCAGGGCGACGGCGGCGGCGGCCGAGACGCCCGCGGCGGCGAGCACCAGGCCCGCGATGCGCAGCCGGGTGCGGCGGCGGACGGAGTCGGTGGCCGCGGCGAGGCGGGTCAGCAGTGCCGCCGGAGCCGGATCGCCGGCCGCCTCCGGCTCCTCGACCAGGCGCATCGCCTCGTCCTGGGGCAGGTGGGCCAGCAGGCCCGGCAGCGGGACGAACTCGGCGAGGAACTCGCGGCAGCCGGGGCAGGCGCGCAGGTGCAGCTCGTACTCGCGGCGGTCGGCGGCGGTCAGGGATCCGAGGAGGTACGCGGCGTCCCAGTCGCGGAAGGGGTCGTCGTGCCGGTCGTCGGAGGAGGGGTCGCGGTTCACAGCTCCGTCACCCCCCGCTCCTGCAGTGCGAGCTTGAGGGCCCGCATCCCGTAGTGCATCCGAGACTTGACGGTGCCCGGGGCGATCCCCAGCAGCGCGGCGATCTCGGTGACCGTGCGGCCGCCGTAGTAGGCGTGCACGATGACGGCGCGGTGGTCGTGGCTCAGTCCGCTGAGCGCGTCCGAGAGCAGCCAGGCGTCGAGCACCTGGTCGGTGCGGTCGGCGGTCGGGCGCTCGGGGACCTCGTCCGTGCCCAGCTCCCGGGCGTAGCGGGCGCTGCGGCGGTCGTCGATGACGAGGTTCCGGGCCACGGTGTAGAGCCAGGAGCGGGCGGCGGCCTCGCCCTGGGCGAGGATCTCGGGGTGCTTCCAGGCGCGCAGCAGCGCCTCCTGCACGACGTCCTCCGCCATCTGGCGGTCGCCGGTCAGGCGCAGCACGAACCGCCAGAGCGCGCTGGCGTGCTCGTCGTGCAGCGCACGCAGCATCTGGGCCTGATCCTCGGACATCTCCACCTCTTCCTGCACCAACGTAACGGGGGCCCGAACGGTTCAGCCGGTTCGCGCGAGCGGCCCCACTCTGGTACTCCGGAGTCGATGACCTTCCCCGATGCCGACGACGCCGCCCGCGTGCGCTCCTTCCTCCGCGACAACCGCTCGCGGATGCTCGACGACGTCCGGCACCTCGTGATGATCGAGAGCCCCAGCGACTCCCTCGAGGCGCTCGGCGAGCTGCACGCCTTCCTGGTGCACTGGGTGGGAGAGCGGCTCGGGCACGACGCCGACGTGCAGCACCAGCGTGCGCAGGACGCGCCGACCGCGACCAGCTGGACCGTCCCGGCGAGCGGTGGCGCGAGACCGCACCGGGGCACGCGTCCGTTCGTGGCGCTGCTCGGCCACTACGACACGGTGTGGCCCCTGGGCACGACCCGCTCCTGGCCCTTCGCCGTCGACGGCGACCGCCTGAGCGGCCCGGGCAGCTACGACATGAAGGCCGGGCTGGTGCAGATGGTGTGGCTGGTGGCCGCGCTCCGCCACGCCGGCGTCCCGCATCCGGCCGTCCGCCTGGTGATGAGCGGGGACGAGGAGATCGGCAGCGCCGCCTCCCGCCCGTTCCTGGAGCGGCAGTGCGCGGGCGCCGACGCGGTCCTGGTGTTCGAGGGCGCGATCGGCGACGCGGTCAAGACGGCGCGCAAGGGCATCGGGCGCTTCGTGATCGACGTGGTCGGCGTCGAGGCGCACGCCGGGGTCGAACCGGAGAAGGGGGCGAGCGCGATCCACGAGCTCGGCTCGCTGATCCCGCGGGTGCTGGCGATCGCGCGGGAGGAGGAGGGCACCTCGGTCAACATCGGAGTGGTCTCCGGCGGCTCGCGGGTCAACGTGACGACGGCCCGCGTGCGCCTGGAGCTGGAGGCGCGGATCCGCGGATCCGCCGAGGCCGCCCGTGTCGAGGCCGAGCTCGACGCGCTCGCCGCCGCCGACCCGCGCATCCGGCTGGAGGTGCGCGGCTCCTGGGAGCGGCCCGTCTTCGAGCGGACCGCCTCCGTCGCCGCGCTCTACCGCAGGGCCGAGCGGGTCGCGAAGCGGATCGACGTCCCCCTCCGCGAGATCGCGGTCGGCGGGGCGAGCGACGGCAACCTCGTCGCCGCGCTGGGCCTGCCGGTCCTCGACGGGCTCGGCGCCCCGGGCGAGGGGGCGCACGCGCGCAGCGAGGCGATCGGCATCGAGGGCATGCTGGAGCGGACGGCGCTCGCCGCGCTGCTGGTCGCCAGCTTCGGCGACGAGCACTGACCGGCTGCAGAGGAAGGACGAGCGGATGACCCTGTACGAATCGCGCCCCGTGGGCGTCGTGATCGAGGCTCCGGCCGCCGAGGTGTACGCCCTCGTCTCCGACCCGGCGAACCTCCCGCGGTGGGCCGCGGGCCTCGCCTCCTCCGCGCTCGAGCAGGTCGACGGACGCTGGTTCGCCGACTCGCCGATGGGCCGGGTCGAAGTGCGCTTCGCCCCGCAGAACCCGTTCGGCGTCGCGGACCACGAGGTCACGCTTCCCGACGGGACGGTGGTGGACAATCCGCTCCGGGTGCTCGTGAACGGGGACGGCGCCGAGGTGGCCTTCACCGTGCGGCGGCGCCCCGGGATGAGCCTCGACGACTGGGACGAGGACTGCGCGCGGGTCGCGGACGACCTCGAATCGCTCCGGCTGCTGTTCGAGCGCGGAGCGCTGTAGGTTCGTCACAGCTCCGGCGCAGGGCCGGCACCCGTGAGAACGAGGACGCGATGACCTCCCCCGATCGTCCGAGCACCCGCCCCGCGAGCGGCATCGAGCTCAACGGCCTCGACACGATCCAGGAGTCGGAGCGGCACGGCCGCCCTCGCGACCTGTTCTGGCCGTGGTTCGCCGCGAACGTGTCCGTGCTCGGGCTGAGCTACGGCTCCTTCCTCCTCGGCTTCGGCCTCTCCTTCGGGCAGGCGACGCTCGTCAGCGTGATCGGGATCGTCGTCTCGTTCCTCTTCTGCGGTCTGGTCGCCGTCGCCGGCAAGCGCGGCTCCGCCCCGACGATGGTGCTCAGCCGGGCGGCCTTCGGGGTCGACGGCAACCGCCTCGTCTCGGTGATCTCCTGGCTGCTCACGGTGGGCTGGGAGACGGTGCTGGCCTCCCTCGCGGTGCTCGCGACGGCGACGGTGTTCGAGGAGTTCGGCTGGGACGGGGGCGTGCTCACCAAGGTGGTCGCGCTCATCGTGGTCGCCGCGCTCATCGTGATCGCCGGGATCGCGGGCTTCCGCCTGATCATGCGGCTCCAGCTCGCGATCACCGTCGCGACCGCCGTGCTGACCGTGGTCTACGTCGTGCTCGTCCTCGACCGGATCGACCTCGCCGCCGTCGGCGCCCTGCCCGCGGGCTCGGCCGCCGCGGTCATCGGCGGGCTCGTGTTCATGATGACCGGCTTCGGGCTGGGCTGGGTGAACGCCGCGGCCGACTACTCCCGCTACCTCCCCCGCGGTGCCCGCACGAGCGGAGTGATCGCGTGGACGACGATCGGCGGAGCGGTCGCGCCCGTCGTGCTGGTGGTCGTCGGCCTGCTGCTGGCCGGCTCCTCGCAGGAGCTCTCGGACGCGATCGCCGCGGACCCGATCGGAGCGCTCGCCGGGATCCTGCCGACCTGGTTCCTGCTCCCCTTCATCGTCGTCGCGCTGCTCGGCCTGATCGGCGGGGCCGTGATGGACATCTACTCCTCGGGCCTGGCGCTGCTCAGCACGGGTCTCAAGGTCTCGCGGCCGGTGGCCGCCGGGATCGACGGCGTGCTGATGGTCCTCGGAGCGGTCTACGTCGTGTTCGTCGCGGGCGACTTCCTCGGCCCTTTCCAGGGCTTCCTGATCACCCTCGGCGTGCCGATCGCGGTATGGCTCGGCGTGTTCCTCGCCGATCTCCTCCTCCGTCGGCGCGACTACGACCAGGAGGCTCTGTACGACTCCCGCGGCCGCTACGGCAGCGTCTCGGCGGTCCCCGTGGCCCTCGTGCTGATCGGCGCGGTCGTCGGCTGGGGCCTGGTGGTCAACTACTCCCCCGGGTTCGAGTGGGAGGGCTACCTCCTCGGCCCGCTCGGCGGCCGCGACGGCGACTGGGCCGGCGCCAACCTCGGCGTCCTCGTGGCGCTCGTGATCGGCTTCGCGGGAACGCTCGCCCTCTCGCGCGGGGCCGTCCGCCGCCAGGAGGCCTCGGCGTGAGCCTGCTCGTCGCGATCGACCTGCAGCACGTCTTCGCCGACGCCGAGTCGCCGTGGGGATCCGGCGGATTCGAGCGCGCGGCCGACGGGACCCGCCGGCTCCTCCCGGCGTTCGGCGAGCGGGTCGTGACCACCCGCTTCGTCGCCCCGGAGCGGCCCGTCGGCGCGTGGATCCCCTACTACCGCGAGTGGCCGTTCGCGCTCGTCCCCGAGAGCGACCGGCTCTACGAGCTCGTGGCCGGGTTCGAGGGCCACCGCACGATCACCGCCACGACCTTCGGCAAGTGGGGGCCCGAGCTCGAGGCCGAGCTCGACGACTCCCGCGAGCTCGTGCTCACCGGCGTCTCGACCGACTGCTGCGTGCTCTCGACGGCGCTGGCGGCCGCGGACGCCGGAGTACGCGTCAGGGTCGCCGCGGACGCCTGCGCCGGCGCCTCCGAGGCCGACCACCAGCGCGCGCTCGACGCCATGTCCCTGTACGCGCCGCTGATCGAGATCACGACCGTGGACGCGGTGCTGGCGGACCTGCGCGACCGGGGCTGAGACCGCGGGCGGGACGCGAGCCGCTTCCGCCGGTCGGCCCCGCGCGTCGCGGGGCGACCCCGTCACCCGGCATGATGTCGGCATGTCCTCCACCGACGAGCGCGTCAGCCCGGCTTCCCGCACCCTGGTCATCGGCGAGGCGCTGATCGACATCGTCGAGCGCGACGGCAGCGCCACGGAGCACGTCGGCGGCTCCCCGGCCAACGTCGCCCTCACGCTCGCCCGACTCGGGCGACCCGCGACCCTCGTCACCGACATCGCCGACGACGAGCGCGGCCGCCGCATCAGCGCCCACCTCGAGGCCTCCGGAGTGGAGGTACGGCACGGCGACTCGGAGCGCACCAGCACCGCTCGGGCGGTCCTCGCCGCGGACGGGTCGGCCCGCTACGTCTTCGACCTCTCCTGGAACCCGCCGGCGGCGGACCCGGAGGGCGCCTCCCACGTCCACACCGGTTCCATCGCGATCTTCCTCGAGCCGGGCGGATCCGCCGTGCTCGAGCTCCTCGAGGCACTGCCCGCCGGAGTGACGGCGAGCGTCGACGCGAACATCCGCCCGGCTCTGGTCGGCGCGCACGCCGAGGCGCTCGCGCGCTTCGAGCGGATCGCCGCCGCGTGCGAGGTCGTGAAGCTCAGCGACGAGGACGCGGAGTGGCTCTACCCGACGATGCAGCTCGACGAGGTCCTCAGCCGGCTGCTCTCCCTCGGGTCGCAACTCGCGGTCGTCACACGCGGCGCGGAGGGACTTCTGCTGGCCTCGGCCGTCACGCGGGTGACCGTGCCCGCCGCCCGGATCGTGGTGGCGGACACGATCGGCGCCGGCGACTCCGCGATGGGCGCGATCCTCGACGAGGCGTTCCGCCAGGGCCTCGGCGCCGCGAACGGGATGCTGCTCGACGGCCCCGCCCTGCACGCGATCGGCCGGCACGCCGCGCACGTCGCCGGCATCACGACCTCCCGCTCCGGCGCGAACCCGCCCACCCGCGACGAGCTCTGAGGGCCGGAGGCGGACCTTCTGCAGGACGCCCCTGGTGCTCGCGTCGGGACGCGGAGATACTGGGCGCACCTCGACGGAAAGGCGTGCCGTGCCCACTTCACTGAGCCCCTACATCGGCTTCGACGGCTCCGCGCAGGAGGCGATGGAGTTCTACCGGCAGGTCCTCGGCGGCGAGCTCAGCTCCAGCCGCTTCGGCGACTTCGGAATGAGCGCGGATCCGGCCGACCAGGACCGGATCATGCACGCCCAGCTCGTCATGCCGAGCGGGATGATCCTGATGGGCTCCGACTCCCCCTCCTCGAGCCCGGCCGAGAGCGGCGCCCGCATCACGATCGCGCTCTTCGGCGACGACGACGCCGAGCTGAGCGGCTACTGGGACGGCCTGGCCGAGGGCGGCACGGTCGTCGAGCCGCTGGTCGCCTCGCCCTGGGGCGACCGCTTCGGGATGCTGGTCGACCGCTACGGCGTCGGCTGGATGGTGAACATCGCCGCTCCGCCGGCCTGACGCTCCTCCCCAGCGCGGGATCGGGGCACGCCTCCCCCGGGTGCGTCCACCCGTCCCGCCGGGCGCCGCGGCAGGCGCAGAATGGAGGGGCCGCTCCCGCTCCGGGGGCCGTCCCACCTCTCACGAAGGCTGCAGATGACGATCACGCTCGGGTACAAGGCATCGGCGGAGCAGTTCGGCGCCCGGGAGCTCGTCGAGCTCGCGGTCGGCGCCGAGCGGCACGGCTTCGAGACCGCGGTCGTCTCGGACCACTTCCAGCCCTGGCGCCACACGGGCGGACACGCGCCGTTCTCCCTCGCCTGGCTCGCCGCGGCCGGTGAGCGCACCTCCACCATCACCCTCGGCACCTCCGTGATGACCCCGCACTACCGCTACAACCCCGCCGTCATCGCCCAGGCGTTCGGCACGCTCGGCGTGCTCTACCCCGAGCGGATCATGCTCGGCGTCGGCACCGGCGAGGCGCTGAACGAAGTCGCCACCGGCTACCAGGGCGCGGGCGAGCAGACCTGGCCCGACTTCAAGGAGCGCTTCGCCCGCCTGCGCGAGGCCGTGCGGCTGATGCGCGCGCTCTGGGCGGGCGACCGCGTCACCTTCGACGGCGAGTACTACTCCACGCACGAGGCGTCGATCTACGACAAGCCCGAGGGCGGCGTGCCGGTCTACATCGCGGCGGGCGGCCCCGTCGTCGCCAAGTACGCCGGCCGGGCGGGCGACGGCTTCATCTGCACGTCGGGCAAGGGCATGGAGCTCTACACCGAGAAGCTGCTCCCCGCCGTCGAGGAGGGCGCCGCGGCGGCCGATCGCGACTCCTCGACCATCGACCGCATGATCGAGATCAAGCTCTCCTACGATCCCGATCCGGCGCTCGCGCTCGAGAACACGCGCTTCTGGGCGCCGCTCTCGCTGTCGCCGGAGCAGAAGCACTCGCTGACCGATCCGGTCGACATGGAGCGCGCCGCCGACGAGCTGGCGATCGAGCAGGTCGCGAAGCGCTGGATCGTCGGCTCCGACCCCGAGGAGACGGTCGCGCAGATCAAGCCCTACGTCGACGCGGGCTTCACCCACCTGGTCTTCCACGCCCCGGGCGACGACCAGCAGCGCTTCTTCGACGCCTTCGAGCGCGACCTCGCGCCGCGGCTGCGCGCGCTCTGACCTCCCGCCTCCGCCACGACCCCCTTCGGAAGGGCCGCTCCCGCATGACCACGGCCACCCTGCTCGCCCGGCTCGACCGCGGCGAGGCGCTGACGCGCGAGACCGCCGAGGAGCTCCTCGGCGCGCGCGGCGACGACCTCGACCTGCTGCTGGAGGCCGCCGGCCGACTGCGCGACGACGGACTCGCCCGCCGCGGACGGCCCGGCGTCGTCACCTACTCGCGGAAGGTCTTCGTCCCGCTGACCAAGCTCTGCCGCGACCGGTGCCACTACTGCGTCTTCGTGGAGACACCGGGCGGGCTCGCGGCCAAGCGCGAGTCGACCTTCATGGAGCCGGAGGAGATCCTCGAGGTCGCCCGCGCCGGTGCCGCGCTCGGCTGCAAGGAGGCCCTGTTCACGCTCGGCGACCGCCCGGAGGACCGGTGGCCGATCGCCCGCGCCTGGCTCGCCGAGCACGGCTACGCCTCGACGCTCGAGTACGTGCGCGCGATGGCCGTCCTGGTGATGAGCGAGACGGGCATGGTCACGCACCTGAACCCCGGCGTGATGTCGTGGGCCGAGCTGCAGCGGCTCCGCCCGGTCGCGCCCTCGATGGGCATGATGCTCGAGACGACCGCCGAGCGCCTCTGGTCCGAGAAGGGCGGTGTGCACTACGGCTCCCCGGACAAGGACCCGGCGCTGCGCCTGCGCGTGCTCGAGGACGCGGGCCGCAGCCGCATCCCCTTCACCACCGGCGTGCTGCTGGGCATCGGCGAGAACGCGGCGGAGCGGGCGGACGCCCTCTTCGCGATCCGCGAGTCCCACGAGCGGTGGGGCCACGTGCAGGAGTGCATCGTCCAGAACTTCCGCGCGAAGCCGCGGACGGCCATGCAGAACGAGGTCGACCTCGAGCTGCAGGAGTACGTGGCCAACGTGGCTGTCGCGCGCCTCGTTCTCGGCGCCGACGCGACGATCCAGGCGCCGCCGAACCTCACCGACGAGCAGGAGCTCGGGCTGCTGCTGCGCGCCGGGGTCGACGACTGGGGCGGTGTCAGCCCGCTCACGGCGGATCACGTGAATCCGGAGCGCCCCTGGCCGAACATCGACGACCTCGCGCGGCTCACCGCGGCGGCCGGCTACCGGCTGCACGAGCGGCTGACCGCCCACCCGCAGTACCTCCGCGACTCGGCCACCTGGATCGATCCGCGGGTCGCTCCCTACGTCGAGGCGCTCGCCGACCGCGGGACCTGGCTCGCCGACGAGGCGGCAGCGGTCCTCCCCCGGCCCTACCGCGACTCGCTCGAGGCCCTGCCCCGACCGGTCGCGCCGGCGCTCGGCGCCGTGCTCGCCCGGGCGGAGACGGACCCCGCCGGTCTCGAGGACGCCGACTACCTCGCCCTGCTCGCAGCCGACGGCGACGACCTCGACGCCCTCTCCGCTCTGGCGGACGACCTGCGGCACGACGCCGCCGGCGACGAGGTCTCGATCGTCGTCAACCGCAACATCGACACCTCCCTCTGGGGAGTCCGCGGGCTGACCGTCGAGCGGCTGGAGGAGCTCGCCGACGAGGCGGTCGCGCTCGGCGCCACCGAGCTCTGCCTCCAGGGCGCGATCGGACCGGAGCACCCGGGCGACGACCTGCTGCTGATCGTCCGCACGCTGAAGCAGCGGCAGCCCTCGCTGCACCTGCACGCCTACCGGCCCGGCGAGATCCTCGAGGTCGCCCGGCGCACGGGCCGAACCCTGCCCGAGATGCTCGACGCTCTGCGCGAGGCCGGCGTGGACTCCGTCCCGGGGACCGCCGCCCGCATCCTCGACGACGACGTCCGCGCCGTCCTGAGCGAGGGGACGGACCCGACCGTGGCCGAGTGGCGGGAGGCGATCACGGCCGCGCACCGCAGCGGCCTCCGCTCCACCTCGACCATGGTCTACGGACACGTCGAGACCCCCGAGCAGCAGCTCGCGCACCTGCGCACGCTCGCGGCGATCCAGGACGAGACGGGCGGCTTCACCGAGTTCATCGCGATGCCCTTCGTCCCGGCGGAGGCGCCTCCCGCCGTGGTGCGCGCGAGCCGGGGCGGGCCGACCCTCCGCGAGACCCGCGCCGTGCACGCCGTCGCACGGCTCGTCCTCCACGGCCGGATCGCCCACGTACAGACCGCCTGGACCAAGCTCGGACTGCACGCGGCGCAGGTCCTCCTCCGCGGCGGGGCGGACGACCTCGGCGGCCTGCTGCTCGACGGCGCCCTGCGGCCCGAGGCCGGAGCGGAGGCCTACCGCTCGCTCGACATCGCGACCGTCGCCCGGCTGAGCGGCGAGATCGGCCGCGGCTGGCGCCAGCGCACCACGACGTACGGCGTGGTCGCGCCGGAGAGGGCGCTGCGGGCGGAGGCCGTCGCAGCGGCGGGTCCGCAGCGGATGCGCCTCCCGGTCCGCGGGACCCGCCGGGCGTCATGACCCGCTCCGAGTACCTGCGGCGCCAGGCCGATCTGGTCCGGGAGGAGCGGATCGAGTCGGACAGCGCCACCGTGCGGCTGCTGACCGCGGGCGCCGAGAGCCCGCGCGCGGTCCTGCTGCTGACCGGCGTCGGCCGGGGCGCGCGGAGCGACACCGGGCTGCTGCTGCCGATGCTGGCGCGGCGCCACCGCGTCGCCGCGCTCGAGCTCGCCGATCTCGGCGACCCCTGGCTCGACGGACCCGCCGCGGTCCGCGCCTCCCTGGACGCGCTCGGCGCCGAGGAGGCCGTCCTGATCGGCCACTCGCTCGGAGCCGCCGTGGCCCTCGCCGCGGGCGATCAGCGGGTGCGCGCCCTCGCCCTCGTCGCCGGCTGGCTGCGCCCGACGGAGCGCCTGCTCCGCACCGCGCGCCTCTGGCCGATGCTGCCCGCCGAGGCTCAGGAGGAGGCCGCCCGGCTGCTCGCCGTCCGCGCCGCGACCGCCGCCTCCCCGTGGAGCGCGGACGCCGCGCGGATGCTCGCCGCCTCCGCTCGGGCCGACGTCTCCGCCGCCGCCTCGGACTGCCGGGTTCCCGCCCTCGTGGTCGGCTGCTCCGCCGATGCCGTCGCAGGAGTCGAGGGCGCCGAGGCCCTGCTCGGCGCGATCGACGACGCCCGCTACGCCGTCCTCGACTCCGGTCACGCGGTGCTCGCCGAGCGGCCCGCCGAGCTCCTCGCCGTCCTCGAGCACTTCCTCGCCGATCCGCACCGCGACCCGGCGGGCAGCGTCCTGGCGAGGACGACGGTCTGATGGACGTCGACGTCGTCGTGATCGGCGCCGGGTTCGCCGGGCTCGGAGCCGCGGTCCGCCTGGAGCGCCGCGGCGGGACCTCGTTCGTCGTGCTGGAGCGCGCCGAGCGGATCGGCGGGACCTGGCGGGACAACGTCTACCCCGGGGTCTCCTGCGACATCCCCTCGCACCTCTACTCCTACTCCTTCGCCCCCGAGGCCGACTGGTCGGCGTTCTACGCCCCCGGGGCCGAGATCCAGGCCTACCTCGAGCGCGTCGTCGAGAAGGAGGACCTGGCGCCGCGGCTCCGGCTGGGGACCGAGGTGCTCGAGGCGGTCTTCGACGAGGAGGCGCACCGCTGGCGGGTGCGCACCTCCCGGGGCGACTACTCCGCCGCGGTCCTCCTCGTCTGCGCGGGGCGCCTCTCCGAGCCCCGCCTCCCGGCCGTCCCAGGCCTGGATTCGTTCGCGGGTCCCGCCTTCCACTCCGCCCGCTGGAGGGACGACGTCGACCTCGACGGGAAGCGCGTCGGCATCGTCGGCTCGGGAGCCTCCGCCGTGCAGATCGTGCCGCACCTCGCCGAGCGCGCCGCCGAGGTGGTGCTCTTCCAGCGATCGGCCCCGTACGTCGTCCCCCGCCGGAACCGCCCGTACCCGCCGGAGGAGCGCCGAACCCTCTCCCGCGCGCCCGGGGCCCTGGCGAGGCTCCGCGAGGAGCTGTTCTGGCGCGCCGAGCTCGGCTTCGCCGGCCGCGTCGCCGTGCCCGAGGCCATCGACCGGCTGCGGGCGGAGGCGCTCGGCCACCTCGAGGCGCAGATCATCGATCCCGCGCTCCGCGCCGTGCTGACTCCGGACTACGAGATCGGCTGCAAGCGCGTGCTCCTCTCGGACGACTACTACCCCGCTCTCGCGCAGCCGCACGTCCGCGTCGTCCCCGGTCCGCTCCGGCGCGTCGAGGAGGGCGCCGCGCTCGGCGACGACGGCGTCCCGCACGGGGTCGACGTGCTCGTCTTCGCGACCGGCTTCCACTCCACGCGGCCGCCCTTCGCCCGGCGCATCCGCGGCCGCGGCGGCGTCCTCCTCGCCGACCGCTGGGCCGACGGCATGGTCGCGTACGAGTCGACCGCGGTCCACGGGTTCCCGAGCCTCTTCGTCGTCAACGGCCCCAACGCGAGCCTCGGCCACAACTCCGCGGTGCACATGATCGAGACGCAGATCGACTACGTGCTCGCCGCGCTCGACCACCTCGCCGTCTCCGGCGCCGACCGGCTCGAGGTCACCGCCGAGGCCGAGGCCGCCTCCGTCACCCGCCTCGACGCCCTCAGCGCCGACACCGTCTGGACCAACGGCGGCTGCGAGAGCTGGTACCTGGACGACAACCGGCGACTCACGCTGCTCTGGCCCGACTTCGCCTTCGCCTTCCGCGAGGAGCTCGGCCGGTTCGATCCCTCGGCCTACACGACCTGACCGCGGCTCGCTATCGTGACCGCATGACCGACCGCGTGCTCGCTCCCGAACCGCCCGCCGACGGCGCGAAGCCGAAGGGACCGGCCTCGTACTTCCCGAGCATCGAGAAGACCTACGGCCGTCCCGTCCAGGACTGGCTCGACCTCGCCGAGGAGCGCCTGCGCTCCGAGCCGCACATGCAGGTCGTCACCTGGCTGAAGACCGAGCACGGCCTGGGCCACGGCCACGCCAACGCTATCGTCGCCTACGTCCGCGCCGCCCGCGCCTGACCGGCCCGCCCGTCGTCCGCACAGGCTAGGCCCGCCCGCCTCCCCGGACCACCCGTCGTCGGCGCCCGCGCCGGGCGGGGATAATCGGGGCATGCGCGAAGACGACGATGTCGATCTGGTGATCGACGCGTGGGCCGGGGCCCTGCCCGACCTCGATTTCGCGCCTCTCGACGTCGTCTCCCGCCTCCGCCGCCTCAGCCCGCGCGTGCAGGAGGTGCGGCGGCAGTCCTTCGCCGTCAGCGATCTCGCCCCGTGGGAGTTCGAGCTCCTCTCGCTGCTGCGGCAGCGCGGAGAGGGCGGGATGACACCCTCGGCCCTGGCCACGCACCTCGCGCTGTCCAGCGGCAACCTCGCCAGCCGCGTCGACCGCCTCGGGGCCCGCGGACTCGTGGTCCGCGAGCAGAACGCCGCCGACTCGCGCAGCAAGATCGTCTCGCTCACCCCCCGGGGCACGAAGCGGGTCGACGAGGCGATGCGGAATCTCGTCGCCGCCGAGGGCGAGGTGCTCGCCGACCTGGACGCCGCGCAGGTGTCGGTCCTCATCGAGTGCCTGCGGCGGATCAGCGACACCCTCGACCGACTGCAGTGACCCGCTACGCCCGACGAGCCTGAGAGGTCAAGCCCGTTCGGAGAGACGGGCACCGGACGTAGCGTGAAGCGTGCACGGTCGAGGCGTCAGCCACCCGTGCGGATGATCGCGAAAGCGGAGAGCACCATGACACAGATTTCTTCTATCCAACCCGCGCGATGGAGCCGGAACGGAGTCAGGATCGTCGTCGTTCCCGGGGCGGAGCTGCCCCGGTTCCGACTCGAGATCGACGCCCGACTGACCACCGCGCCCTCCCTCGTCCCCACCGGACCCTTCTCGACCGTCGAGGAGGCCGAGCGGGCCGCCGAGGTCGCCGCCGGCCTGCTGGGGGCGAAGATCCCGGCCTGAGCGCACACCCGTCGGAACGGTTCGGATCAGCCCGCGAGCTCCGCGAGCGATCCGGTCGGGACCGCGATCCACCCCTCGGCCTCCGCCGCCTCCTGCAGTTCGGGAGGCACCGGCAGGGTCGCGCCCAGGGCGTGGGCGCGGGCGTTGAGAGCGGCGACGACGGCGTCGAACGCGTCGTCGGAGCGGCTCATCAGCGCGAGCGCGGGCGCCGGCACATCGAGCCAGGGCGCGGCCCGTCGCAGCGACTCCGCGGCGAGCGCCACGGCCTCCGGTCGCGTCTTGTACCCCGTGGTGTCCACTCCCCAGACCCGCAGCGCCGCCGCCGGGTACGCCTCGACGAGCCGTCCGCGCCCGGAGCGGTCGACGTCCTCTCCGCTCGCGGCGAAGGCGTCGAGCAGCTCCGCACAGCGCATCGCGGTCATCCCGAGCCGGTCGGTCGAGACGCTGAGCGGCCAGCGGCCGGTGACCTCGCGCGCCACCCGGTCCGTCTCGCGGTACGCGAGGCGGCGGCGCCAGTCGCGTCCCGCGAGCGTCCGCGGCGAGACCTCCCGTCGCGTGTGCGCGGAGACGAACGCCGCGAACTCCACCGGCCAGCCGAACGCGCAGTCGATCCCGATGACCGCCGCGTCCCGTGACGCCTCGACGATCGTCGCGTCCTCGGCGCCGAGTACGAGCGAGCGGACGACGGCTCGGCCGCCGGAGAACTCGAGGGCGGCGAGAGCGGTGCGAACCGGCTCCGCAGCGAGGTCGACACCGATCGTGAGCACGGGGACAGGGTAGGCGCTCCGGCGCTACGCTCGAGCGATGACGCCGCCCGCTCCCTCCTCCCGGGCGGAGTCGGCCCGCGTGCCGGTCGCGCTCCTCCGCCTCCTCGTGGCCGCCGCCGTGCTCGTCGCCGTGATCGCGACGGCCGTCGACACCGCCTCTCGGACGCCGCTGAACCCGTTCAACTTCTTCGGCTTCTTCACCATCCAGAGCAACATCGTGCTGGCCGTCGTGCTCGGAGCCACCGCCGTGCTCGCGCTCCGCCGCCGTCCCGCGCCCGGCGGGCTCCTACTGGCGCGGGGTGCCTTCACCGGGTACATCATCGTCGTCGGCCTCGTGTACAACACCCTCCTCACCGATGTGGCGGGCGGAGTGGCGCTGCCGTGGGCCAACACCGTCATGCACGTGCTGTTCCCCGTCTACGGACTGCTCGACTGGCTGCTGCTCGCGGATCGCCCTCCGCTGCCGTGGCGCAGGCTCTGGCTGGTCGTGGTCTACCCGATCGTCTGGCTCGTCGTGGTGCTGATCCGCGGAGCGACGGACGGCTGGGTGCCCTATCCGTTCCTGGATCCCGCGACCGGGTACGGGCAGGTGTCGGTGTTCGTCGTCGGGATCGCGGTCGCGTTCCTCGCGTCGGGGGCGCTGGTCTGGGCGATGAGCCGGCTGCGGATCGTGCCGGTGGCGGGCGGCTGAGAGACCGCTCGCCTGTCAGCCGGTTCCGCCCGCCGGACGACCGGATCTGGTGCCGTCGGGCACATCCGGCCCGTTCTGGGGTCACCCGTTCGGGGTCATCCGGGGCACCGCTCCCCTAGCGTCAGGACCGACGGCTCCCCCACCGTCCTCCCCTTCGAGAACGGTCCACCATGAGCCTCTCCCCCTCCCACCCGCCGACCCCGAGCCGCCGTGTCCGCGCCCTCGCCGTCGGAGCCGCGCTCGCCCTCGCCGCCGCCCTGCTCCCGGCGCAGGCCGCCGCCGCCGCCACTCCCGCCACCCTCTCGGTGCTGAGCCTCGGCGACTCCATCACCCAGGCCTACGGGACCTGCGGCTCCTTCGCGGACTGCCCCCGCAACAACTGGTCCACCGGCACCAGCTCCTCCGTGAACTCCTTCGCCTCCCGCTTGCGGACCGCGCTCCCCGGCACCACCGTCACGACCGCGAACTTCGCCACCACCGGCGACGTCGTCGCGCAGGTCCCCTCGCGGATCGACGCCGCGGTCGCCGCCGGCGTGCGGCCGGACGTCGTCACCCTGCTCATCGGCGGCAACGACCTCTGCTCGCCCGACAACCGCGTCGCCTCCGACGGCTACACGATGACCCCGGCGAGCACGTTCCGCACCGGAGCCTCCGTCGCTATCACGAAGATCCGCACCACGTGGCCCTCCGCCCGCATCGTCCTCTCGTCGATGCCGAACGTGGCCTCCGAGTGGTCGGTCGTGAAGACCGGAGTCGGCGCGCTCGTCTGGGCGGGCGGCGACCTCTGCCGGACCACGCGCGGCGTCAGCTCCACCGGCCGCAGGCTCAGCAGCACCGCCGCGGCCGCCTCCGCCGCTGCCGCGAAGACGCGGACGACGCAGTACAACACCGCGCTGCAGACGGCGTGCAGCGCCGCCGGTCAGCTCTGCGACTGGGACGGCGGAGCGCTCACCGCGACCCCCGTCACCAAGGGCCTGATCGGGACCACCGACTACTTCCACCCGAGCGTCGCGGGTCAGGCGAAGATCGCCTCGATCCAGTGGGCGGCGTCGAACTTCTCGAAGTAGCGGCCTCCGAAGCGGCCGCTCACGCGTCGAGCGGCCGCTCACCCTCGCGGCGGCGACGCTGCTCCTCGGCGAGCCGCGCGTAGTGCGCCTCCTCGCGCTCGAGGTCGGCGAGCTGCTCCTCGGTGCTCTTCGGAGCGGGCCGCACCACCATCGTCGGCGGCGCCTGCTTCCGGCGGCTGGGCACTCGGCCGCCCGGCACGAAGGATCCGCCGTCGCCGCGCTTCCAGTCGTGCCCGAGCAGGAACCACAGCGAGACGCCGATGAGCGGGAGGAAGAAGATCAGCAGGATCCACACGATCTTGGGCAGGTTCTTGATGACGTTGTCCGGCTGCCGCGCGACGTCGACCAGCGCGAGCACGGTCAGGACGATGATCACCAGCGAGAAGACGAACCCCATGCAGTCGAGGGTACGACGCCGAGGGCGCCCCGTCGCCGCTGTGCCGGCCGGCGTCCGGTCCGTGTGCGGTCCAGGAGCGGCTCCGACGCATCCGCCCCGTGCCTCCGCGCTGTTCGGCGCCGATCCCGGGCACACGCCTGCTCCCCACGAACGCGTGCCACCATCGGACGATGACCGAGACGCCGCCCGCCCCCGCCTCGACGCCGGCGAGGAAGCGCCTGACCGCCGCGCGTCTCGCCCTGCTCGCCGGCCTCGTCCTCGCCGTCGCCGGACTCGCGGCCCTCGCGCTCGTGCCTCTGCAGTTCGCGAACATCGACCGTCAGGGCTTCGACTACGTGTGCAGCGTCAGCCTGGGCGGCGTCCCGCCCGAGGCAGGCGACCTGGTCCGCGGCTTCTGGTCGTGGTGGCCGCTGGGCGCGGCCTGCGAATGGATGCTGCTCGATGGCACGACGGTGGTCGACCTCCCCGACTGGTCGACGACCGCCGTCGCGATCGTGGGGGCCGTGCTGCTCGTCGTCGGCGCGGCGCTCGCGATCGCGTCGCCGCTCCTCCGCCGGCGCGCTCCGGTCCCGTCCGTCTAGCGGTCGAAGAGGTTCCCGAGGTCACCGAGCCCCGGCAGCTGGAAGTCGGAGCCGAACTCCGACACCTGCTCCCCCAGCCCGGACACGTGCTCACCCGCACCGGAGACGAACTCTCCCGCGCCGCCCGTGATGTCGCCGAAGTCGCCCAGATCGCCGAACCCGCCGGCGAGGTTCTCGAAGTCCACGCCGAGGCCGGATGCCTGCGCGAGCAGCGGACCGGCGACGCTGCTGATCACGGCACCGCCCGCGACCGCCGCGAGCAGTCCGCCCGCCGCGCCGAGCCCGATGCCCGCCGCCGCTCCGACGCCGGCACCCGCGAGGGCGCCGCGGGTCCCCGGCTTCGAGAACACCTTCTTGAGGAACCCCGGGGCGTTCGCCTCGCCGCGCGTCGCCGCTCGCGCGAGGTCGTCCGGGGCTGAGGACCGCGGCTGCTCGTTCGCGGGCAGCTCGTCGCGGAGCCGCGCCTCGACCTGGGCGCGCTGCACCGGCGACAGCTTCGCGAACGCGTCGCGGTGCACCTGCTCGAGCTGCTCCGGGTCGGCGGTGCGGAGGAGGTAGTCGTAGCGCGCGATCGCCGCGCGGTCCTCCTGCGTGACCACCGGCTGCTGCCCGGGCCGGGCGTCCTGCGGGCGCGCGGAGGGTCGCCGCGGTGAGCCGTACTGCTGAGGCGGCTGGGCCTGCCCGCTCCGCGAGTCGCCCGTCACCTTGTCGGCGGCGGTGCGCACGAGATCGCGCCAATCGGTCGTCCCGCTCGAGGACGACCCCGAGCCGCTCTTCGAATCGAGCGCCTTCGACGCCATGCCGAGAACGCGCTTGAACATGCTCACAGAGAACCTTCCGTCGAGTACCAGCCTCGATCATGGCGGCGCCGCCTGAGCGAAGGCCCGCGAGACGCCCTCAGAAGGCCGTGAGCGGTCGGGCGAAGGCCGTCCGGAGTCGTTCCCGGAGGGCGTCGTCGCAGACGTATACGTACGTGCCGAGCATCCCGCGGGTCAGGAGCACCGCGTAGATGTTGACGATGTACTGCAGGAGCTCGTCGTCGGTGTAATCGCGGCCCATCCGTCCCGGGTTGTTCTCCTTGCCCTTCTTGTCGTGGTAGTCCGAGCGGGAGACCCTCAGCCGGCCCTTCTCGCTGTCCCACCTCAGGTCCGGGCCGATGACAACGCCCGCGTAGTTCAGGTCGTACCCCTGCACGGTGTGGATCGAGCCCATCTCATCGGCGGAGCCGGGCGACGCGATCCAGTCGACCTGCGTGCTGTTCCAGCGGAGCCGCTCTCCCTGGATCTCGATGTCGGCGGCTGACGGGTCCTTCCGCGACGTCCAGCGCCAGGCGTAGCCGGCGACCAGCCGCGCCAGACCGGTCTCCTCCTCCCGCTGCCGCAGGTCGCGCCGCAGGGCTCCGAAGTCGTCGTAGAAGCGGAGGTCGTACTCCCCGAGGTCCGGTCGCAGGGGGAGGTCTGCTGCCGTCGGATCGAGGACGGCGCGCACCCAGCCGACGTAATCCGTTCCGGCGCGCACCCGCATCTGCGAGGTCAGACGGTGCAGGCGGCCGTCCTCCTGCGCGGATCGGATCAACGCGTCGATCGCGGGCCGCGGAAGGTCTGCCGGTCGGACCGACTGCGCCGCGTCGAGAAGGAGGATCTGGTGATCGCTCTTCGCGCGGATCCAGTCGAGCTGAGTCCGGGCGTCATCGTCGGAGCCGAACAGCGCAGTGGTGATGTCCGTGAACTTCTTGTTCAGGGAGCCCGACGGCTGGTTGGCCCGCTGGTTGAGGCGGTGCGACTCGTCGACGACGAGGAGGTCCCAGCGTCCCGGGTCCTCACCGACCTGGAAGGGAGTGAGCACCATCTTCTCGTCGAGCCCTGTGGTCTTGGCGAAGACCTTCTTGATCGAGGAGCGCAGAGACTGCTGCGGCACGACGATCCCGATGCGCAGCCCGCGCAGCAGTTCGCGGGTGTCGGCGAAGAAGAAGTCCGAGAAGACGGAGTCGCCCTCGACGAGGTCGTCCAGCCGGTCCTCGCCGGGAGCCTCCTCGGCTCTGTCGATCCTCTCCGCGAACAGCCGGACGTCCGCGAGGAGCTTGAGGAGGTAGACGGCGACGATCGTCTTGCCCGTCCCCGGCTCCCCCTGAACGATCGACGTGGACTGTGTCTGCTTCCCGAGGTCCTCGACGAGCGCGTCGACGATTCCGACGACCGCCGCCGCCTGCTCGGAGGTGAGCGTCTTGAAGGGCGACAGTTTGAAGAGGTCGCTGTTCTCGATCTCGGCGATGCTCCGCGTGAACAGGCCTTCCAGGCGCAGCTGCTCGAAGATCTCGGCGAAGTGGTCCCGGTAGGCCGCCCGGTCGTAGTAGTCGGAGTCGACGATCCCCTCGTTGCGATTGAGGACAGCGAATCGACCTTCCGCGAAGAGCAGCTTGATCAGGAAGGACTCGAGATCGAGGCAGACCGACTTGTTGAACCTCGGATCGACGATCACGCGCGCCGTCTGGAGGTCGACCTTGTCGACCGAGCCCAGGTGCTGCCGCAGCCGGCTCGCCGCGCTCCTCGTCTCTCCGACGTAGACCCGCGGGAGCCGCCTCGCGCGGCGCTTGCTCTCGTCCAGGACATAGACGACCGGCCAGTTCGAGCGGCGGTCGTCCGTCATCGCCCAGACCTTGACGGACGGCCCGTCGAAGACGATCCGCTCGATGTCAGAGGGCGTCATACCGGGCGCTGCTTCCCCGAGCCCTGTCCACCGGGTACTTCTCGCGCGTCCGCACGAGCTTCGACCGCACCAGGTCCTCGGGGTCGGCGCCGATCCTGTCCGCGAGCAGCAGGCAATAGGTGAGGACGTCGGCCAGCTCGGAACGGACGGCCTCCCGGTCGGCGTCGGGGCCCCACTGGAAGCATTCGAGCAGTTCCCCCGCCTCGATGGCGATGCTCTTCGCCAGATTCTCCTCCGAGTGGAACTGCGCCCACTCCCGCTCGGCGACGAACGCGGCGAGCTCGTCGCGCAACTCACGTGAAGTCATGGAGCGACGCTAGCGCAGGCCCTGCTTCCCGACACGGGCGGCCAGAAGGACCGGCGGCCCGGGGCACCGAAGCTGCCGCACGCAGGACCAGCCACTATCAGGACCGTTCGCCCGGCGTGCGTCGACCGCGGAGTGCGCCAGCGCTTACGGCTGGGCGCCCGACCACGTGAAGAGGCTCTTCAATCAAGTCTTCCTCGCGCGTGTTCTCGTTCATGCGGACGAGACCATCACCGTCGAGTTGAACGAGCCGTTCGCCACGATTGCCTCGACCGCCACTCAGCTCGCAGCACACGAAAAAAGCACCACTCGTAAGAGTGGTGCTCGGGCCCTCACCAGCTTCCTGGACGCCGAGATCGGCGCCGTTGCGGCGTTTTTCTCTGGCAAGGGTTTTAGTAACGACACTGTGGTGCCCCTGGAGGGACTCGAACCCCCAACCTGCTCCTTAGGACGGAGTCGCTCTTCCATTGAGCTACAGAGGCTGGCCGAGCCAGTGTACCCGCCGGGCCCCGCCGCCCGCGAAGCGCCGACCGGCCCCCACCACAGCGCCCCCTCCCCGCGCTGACCGAGCGGCACCCGCCTCTTGACACAGCCTCGCCCCGCCTCCATGGTTAGTTACAACACCAACCAACCACCCAACCCAGCACCGAAGGAGCCCGCGTGGACGACTCCCGCCCGCTCTTCCTGCAGATCGCCGAGCAGATCGAGAACGACATCATCGACGGCGCGCTGCCGGAGGAATCGCAGGTCCCGTCGACCAACGAGTTCGCCGCGTTCCACCGCATCAATCCGGCCACCGCCGGCAAGGGCGTGAACCTGCTCGTCGACGACGGGGTGCTCTACAAGAAGAGGGGGATCGGCATGTTCGTCGCCGAGGGGGCGCGCGACCGGCTGGTCGAGAAGCGCCGCACGCAGTTCCGCGACCAGTTCGTCGCTCCGCTGCTCGCCGAGGCCGCCAAGCTCGGCCTCAGCACCGAGCAGCTCGCCGACATGATCACAGAAGGGGGATCGCGATGAGCGCGGTCATCGAGGTCCACGACCTCACCAAGCACTACGGACGCATGCGCGCCGTCGACGGCATCGGCTTCGCGCTGGAGGAGAACCGCATCCACGGCCTCCTCGGCCGCAACGGCGCGGGCAAGACGACGCTGATGTCGCTGCTCACCGGCCAGGAGTTCGCCAGCTCGGGCGAGATCCGCGTCTTCGGGCAGTCGCCGGTGGAGAACGCCGCCGTCCTCTCCCGCACCTGCTTCATCAAGGAGAGCCAGAAGTACCCGGACGACTTCAAGGTGAAGCACGTCCTGCGCAGCGCTCCCTGGTTCTTCGACGGCTGGGACGAGGCGTTCGCCCGCGAGCTCGTCGAGGACTTCCGCCTCCCGGTCGACCGCAAGATCAAGAAGCTCTCCCGCGGACAGCTCTCGGCGATCGGAGTGATCGTCGGCCTGGCCTCCCGCGCCCCGCTCACGTTCTTCGACGAGCCGTACCTGGGGCTGGACGCCGTCGCCCGGCAGCTGTTCTACGACCGCCTCCTCCAGGACTTCGCCGAGCACCCGCGCACGGTCGTCCTCTCCACCCACCTCATCGACGAGGTCAGCAGACTGCTCGAGCACGTCCTCGTCATCGATCAGGGCCGCCTCGTCGTCGACAGCGACGCGGAGGAGCTGCGGGGTGCCGCGGCAACGGTCATCGGACCCCGACAGGCCGTCGAGTCGTTCACCGCCGGCCGCGAGGTCATCGCCCGCTCCGCTCTCGGCAGCCGCGCCTCGGCCACGCTCCCCCGGCTCGACGACGCCGGCCGCGCCTCCGCCGCCCGCCACGGGCTCGAGCTCGAGTCCGTCCCCCTCCAGCAGCTCGTCGTCCAGCTCACCACCGGGAAGGCCTCGGAATGACCGCCCTCACCGGCGCCCCTGCGCGCCACGACACCGCCGCCGGCCGCCTCGGCAGCATCGTCCGCCTGCACTTCGCGAACCCCGCCGCCATCCTCTACACGCCGCTGATCATCACGGCCGTCATCCTGGCGGGCAACCTGGTCGTCTGGTGGCTGATCCTGCGCGGGCTCGACTCCGGCGAGCGCCTCGAGGCGCAGGAGGGGATGACCTACTCCGGTGCGTCCTTCTTCCTCTTCGTCTACATGATGGTCGTGGCCGTCCAGTCGGTGAACATCACCTTCGGCCTCGCCCTCGGCTACGGCGCCACCCGCCGCGACTTCTCCCTCGGCACGGCCCTCACCTTCGTCGCCCTCTCGGTCTTCTACACCGGCGTCTTCGTGGTCCTCGGGATCGTGGAGCGGGCGACCGACGGCTGGGGCTTCGGCGGCAGCTTCTTCCGCTCGATCTACTTCGGCGGGGACTCCGTGGGCGAGCAGGCCGTCGCTGTGCTCTGCGCCCTGCTCTTCTTCTTCTTCATCGGAGCGGCGACGGCGGCGGTCTACGTGCGCTGGCGCCAGCGCGGGATGCTGCTCTTCTTCGGGATCCTCGGCGTCCTCCTGCTGGCTGTGATCACCCTCCTCACGCTCACCGAGAACTGGCCCGCCGTCGGCTCCTTCTTCGGCAGCGTCGGGTACGCGGGCGGCTACGCCCTCTCGCTCATCCCGACCGCGATCGCCGGAGTCGCGGGCTGGGCGATCCTCCGCCGCGCCACCCCGCGCAGCAGCTGACACCACCGCCCCCGATCCGAGAGGACCGACCATGATGACCGCCCCCACCCGCCGCTCCGCCTCCCCGCGGAGGATCCTCTCCGTCCTGAGGCTCCACCTCGCCCACCCCGGGACGGTCCTCGGCTGGCCGCTGCTCGTCCTGCTCGCTGTCCTCGCCGGCAACCTCGTGATCTGGTGGCTCGTCCTCCGCGGGATCGGGGCCGAGCGGGGCGGCGGCGACTCGGGCATCGTGCTCGTGGGGCCGGGGATGCTGATCGTCGTCTTCCTCTTCATCGGCTCCATCCAGGCCACGACCGCCACCTTCGGGTTGGCGCTGAGCTACGGAGCGACCCGGCGCGACCACGTCCTCGGGAGCGCCCTCGCCTTCGCGGCACTGTCCGTGCTCTGGTCCGCGATCGTCGTGGTCCTCGGGGCGATCGAGGAGGCCACCGGGGGCTGGTGGCTCGGCGGCGCTCTCTTCCTCGCCTCCCCCCTCGACGGTCCGTGGCTCGAGCGCTTCGTCGTCCTGCTCTGCTCGCTCCTCGCCGCCTTCGCCCTCGGGGGAGCAGCGGGAGCGGTCTTCCTCCGCTGGCGGGAGCGCGGAGTGACGGCTTTCCTCCTCGTCCTCGGAGCGGCGGCACTCGCCGTGGTCGTCGTCGTCACTCTCGCCGGCGGTCGACCGGTCGTCACGGACGTCCTCGAGAGCGCGGGGACCACCGGAGCCGCCGCTCTGCTCCTCGTCCCCGCCGCACTGCTGACGGCGGTCGGCTCGCTGGTCCTCCGCCGGGCGACGCCGCGCGGCTGACCCCCTCCGGAGCCGGGCCTGCAAGGCCCTTCCGCCCCGGGCGTCCGGATGCCAGCGTGGGCACATGGCCGACTCCCCCGCTCCGTCCCTCCTGCCCGTCCCCGAGCACAGCTGGATCGCCCGACCCGCCGACGCCGAGCTGACGCAGGACACTCTCGACACCGTCGACGCCTGGTGGCGCGCCGCGAACTACCTCGCGGTCGGGCAGATCTACCTGCTCGCGAACCCGCTCCTGAAGACCCCGCTGAGCCGCGAGGACATCAAGCCCCGCCTGCTCGGCCACTGGGGCACCACCCCCGGTCTCAACCTGATCTACGCGCACCTGAACCGCGCGATCCGCGAGCGCCGCCAGCCGACCCTCTACATCACCGGTCCCGGCCACGGCGGACCGGGCATGGTCGCCAACGCCTACCTCGACGGCACCTACAGCGAGATCTACTCCCACATCGACGAGTCGGAGGAGGGGCTGCGCCGCCTCTTCCGCCAGTTCAGCTTCCCCGGGGGCATCCCCAGCCACGCCGCCCCCGAGACTCCGGGCAGCATCCACGAGGGCGGAGAGCTCGGCTACGCGCTGAGCCACGCGTACGGAGCGGCCTTCGACAACCCGGACCTCCTGGTCGCGGCGGTCGTCGGCGACGGCGAGGCCGAGACCGGCCCGCTCGCCACCAGCTGGCACTCCAACAAGTTCGTGAACCCGCTCACCGACGGGGTCGTCCTGCCGATCCTGCACCTCAACGGCTGGAAGATCGCGAACCCGACCGTCCTCGCCCGCATCCCGCAGGAGGAGCTCGACAGCCTCCTCCGGGGCTACGGCCACGAGCCGTTCCTCGTCGAGGGCGGCTTCGACGGCGAGGACCCGATGCGCGTGCACGAGCGGTTCGCCGACGTCCTGGACACGGTGCTCGACCGTATCGCGGCGATCAAGGAGCGCGCCGCAGCCGGCGACCTCTCACGCCCGGCCTGGCCGATGATCGTGCTGAAGACCCCGAAGGGCTGGACCTGCCCGACCGAGATCGACGGCGTCCAGGTGGAGGGCACCTACCGCTCGCACCAGGTTCCGCTGCCCAACGCGCGCGACACGGAGGCGCACACCCGCCTCCTCGAGGACTGGCTCCGCTCCTACCGCCCCGAGGAGCTCTTCACCGAGGAGGGCGGCGTGGTCGACCGCGTCCGCTCGCTGGCCCCCGAGGGCGAGCTGCGGATGAGCGCGACCCCGCACGCGAACGGCGGGCTGCTGCGGCAGACCCTCGACCTGCCCGACTTCCGCCGCTACGAGGTCGTCGTCGAGCAGCCGGGTGGCACCGTCGCGGAGGCGACGAAGGTGCTCGGCGAATGGCTCGCCGACGTCATCCGCGCCAACCCGACCAACTTCCGCCTCTTCGGGCCGGACGAGGTCGCGAGCAACCGGCTGCAGTCCGTCTACGCCGCCACCGACAAGCAGTGGGACGCCGAGCTCAGCCCCCTCGACGACCACCTGGCCCGCGCCGGGCGGGTCATGGAGGTGCTCTCGGAGCACCAGTGCCAGGGCTGGCTGGAGGGCTACCTGCTCACCGGCCGCCACGGGCTCTTCACCTGCTACGAGGCGTTCATCCACATCATCGACTCGATGTTCAACCAGCACGCGAAGTGGCTGGACGGCACCCGCGACATCGAGTGGCGCCGCCCGATCGCGAGCCTCAACTACCTGCTCTCGAGCCACGTCTGGCGCCAGGACCACAACGGCTTCAGCCACCAGGACCCCGGCTTCATCGACCACGTCGTCAACAAGAAGCCCGAGGTCGTGCGCGTCTACCTTCCCTTCGACGCGAACACGCTCCTCTCGACCTACGACCACTGCCTCCGGAGCGTGGACTACGTCAACGTGGTCGTCGCCGGCAAGCAGCCCTCGCCCCAGTGGCTCACGATGGCGGAGGCGGTCGCGCACTGCACGCGCGGACTCGGCATCCTGGAGTGGGCGAGCAGCGAGCGGCAGGGCGAGTCCCCGGACGTCGTGCTCGCCTGCGCGGGCGACGTGCCGACCCTCGAGACCCTCGCGGCGGTGAGCATCCTCCGCGAGAAGCTGCCGGACCTCGCGATCCGCACGGTCAACGTGGTCGATCTGATGCGTCTGATGTCGGAGTCGGAGCACCCGCACGGCCTCTCCGACCGCGAGTTCGACGCGGTCTTCACCCCCGACCGCCCGATCGTGTTCGCGTACCACGGCTATCCGTGGCTGATCCACCGCCTGACCTACAAGCGGACCGGCCACGGCAACCTGCACGTGCGCGGGTACAAGGAGAACGGCACCACCACCACTCCGTTCGACATGGTGATGCTCAACGACCTCGACCGCTACTCGCTGGTGATCGACGTCATCGACCGGACCCCCGGCCTCGGCGCCCGCGCCGCCGGTCTCCGCCAGGAGATGCAGGACGCCCGCATCCGCGCCCGCGCCTACACCCGCGAGCACGGCGAGGACATCCCCGAGGTCGCGAACTGGACCTGGGCCGGCGAGCGCTCCGGCAACGCCAGCGCCAACACCGGCAACGACAACGAGTAACGCTGGGCCGCACCCCACGCCCCTCTCCTGACGGGTCGCGGTCGTGTCGCTGGCAAGGCGGAGGAGGAAGCGATACCGGCGGTATCGCGCCCGACGACAACGCCGCCAGCGGCGGGACCGCGGCCCGTCAGGCGCTGGCAAGGCGGAGGAGGAAGCGATACCGGCTATCGCGCCCGACGACAACGCCGCCAGCGGCGCGACCGCGGCCCGTCAGG
>NZ_PSVE01000005.1:0-117261 GCF_002931775.1 Rathayibacter sp. AY1F4 | reverse complement strand
GGGACCGCGGCCCGTCAGGCGCTGGCAAGGCGGAGGAGGAAGCGATACCGGCTATCGCGCCCGACGACAACGCCGCCAGCGGCGCGACCGCGGCCCGTCAGGCGCTGGCAAGGCGGAGGAGGAAGCGATACCGGCTATCGCGCCCGACGACAACGCCGCCAGCGGCGCGACCGCGGCCCGTCAGGCGGCGGGAGCCAGGTAGTCGTCCCAGTCGGGCTGCGTCCGCTCCGCGCCGCGCACGAGCCAGGAGCCGGCGCGCGGCATCCGGGGGACGGTGCGCAGACGCCATCCCATCTCGTGCGGGGTTCGGTCGCTCTTGACGTTGTTGCAGCGCTGGCAGCAGGCGACGAGGTTCTCCCACGTGTCCCGGCCCCCGCGTGACTTGGGCTGGATGTGGTCGATCGTCGCCGCGTGCTGACCGCAGTAGCCGCAGCGGTGGTTGTCCCGGCGGAGCACGCCCCGGCGCGACACCGGCACGCTGCGGCCGCTCGGGATGCGCACGTACCGGGTCAGCACGATCACCGAGGGCCGCACGTGGTCGCCGTGCGCGCTGTGCACCGGATTGCCCTCGTCCGCGGCGATCACGGTCGCCTTCTCCGTCATCAGCAGGACCAGGGCCCGCTTGAACGACACCACCGCGAGCGGCTCGTAGCCGGCGTTGAGAACCAGAGTGCGCATCAGTGACCTCCGTGCTGTCGCACGCCGTCACGCGAAGGCGCCGCGACCACGAGCAAGGGCGCCGTCGTGATGACGGCGCCCTGCGAGGCCGCGGCGGAGCGCCGCGCGATGACGTGGAGTCGTATCCGCGTGTCGGAGGAGTGCACCGCCGCGGTGAGGACCCGCGCGCGTATCGAATCGGCCGGCCGCACGCGCGAGCGCAGCCCCACGCTGTGGCGCCCGCTCCGCTCGGCCATCCCGGCACTCCGTCCCTCGACGAATCGATCCGCTCGCCACGCGAGCGGACTGGGGTTCAGGTTAACCCTTCACGCCCGGAACACCAGGGGTCGGTCCGGATTCGTCACGCGGCGTTCACACGGCGGGACGACGAGAGCCCGCCCCCTCCAGGAGGGGACGGGCTCTCGAGCGGATCGACCGCATCAGCCGTTGATGCGCACGATCCGGTAGTCGGAGGTCCACAGCGGCTGCACGCGGACGCTCGCGCCCTCGTAGGGCGCGTGCAGGATGTTGCCGTTGCCGGCGTAGAAGCCGTCGTGGCCGTCCATGATGACGAGGTCGCCGGGCTGCGCGTCGGCGAGCGAGACGGGGGTGCCCATGGCGCCCTGGCCCGCGGCCGAGTGCGGCATCGAGATGCCGTACTGCGCGAAGACGTACATCACGAAGCCGGAGCAGTCGAAGCCGCTCGGGTCGGCTCCGCCGAAGACGTAGGGCACGCCCTGGTACTGCATCGCCGTGTTGAACACCGCCGAGAGGCTGTAGCTGGTGGTCGGGGCGGCGGCCGCGATCTCGCTGGCCGAGGCGCCGGAGTAGGAGTTGAACTCCTCGGCGGTCTCGGCGCGCGCCTCGGCGACGTCGCTCGTGTCGACGACGGGCTCGGCCACCACGACGGGCTCGGGCTCCGGTGCGGGCGGCGGGGGCGCCGCCTCGGCCGAGAAGCCGTCGCGGGCGATCGCGGCCTGCACCACTCCGCCGTCGACGGCGACGGTCTGCGCGGAGCCCTGGCGGAGGAGGTCGGCTCGCGACGCCGCGAACAGGCCGTCGTCCTGGCTGCCCGGAGTGAAGGCGTAGGCGGGGAGCGCCATCGTCGCGACCAGCGCGCCGGCGAAGCCGACCATCGCGACCTTGCCGACGACACGGCCCCGGCGCTTGCGCGGGGTCCCGGCCGGCGACGGCACGAAGTCGGTGATGTCCGCGCGGCGGGCAGGAGCTGCGGGAACGGCGCGACGGGAGACGGGTGCGTCCCCGTGGATCCGGGCGCGGATGACCGGGGGCCGGTTCTCGAAGGTCGCGTCGCCGGAGCGGTCGGGGTGGTTGGAGCGGAACCGGTCGGGTGAGCCGGCGTCCTCGTTCGGGGTGAGGGGGTTCTGGGGCAAGGGGGAGATCCTCCGACGTCCCCTCAGCCCAGGCAGCTGTCCCGTCTCATGCACGAAGCATCGGTGTGCACAGGATCCGAGACGGGTGTGGGGGCGTCGGATCCCGCGCCCTGGGACCGAGGCTCGGCCGCAGGGCTCCACAGAGCGTAAGCGACCGTTACCGATTTGTCACCTTCTCGGCGGGAAGAGACCGCTCTCCCGTTCGCCTCCGGTCACCGGATGCGGTGAGGGCCCGTACGGGCCGCTCCCAGGGAGACGCGGGTCAGACGACGAGGAAGATGTGCGCCGCGACCTCGTTGGGCAGCTCGATGCCCGCCTCGGCTCCGTCGATGCGCGCGAGCACGTAGCCGTTGAGGGCCGAGAACTCGCCCTCGGCACCGGGGACGACCCCGGCCTGCTTGAGCTGGAGGAGGAGCTCCGGATCGACCTGCGCCGGCTCGCCGAGGCGCCGGACGACGCCGCGGCGGGGCTCGCTCGACCCGGCGACGAATCGCGGCAGGCTGATGACGCCGTCGGCGAAGCGGGAGGCGGGGGTGTCGCCGAGCTCGTCCAAGCCCGGGATCGGGTTGCCGTAGGGCGACTCCGTCGGGTGGTCGAGCATCTCGAGGAGACGGCGCTCGACCTGCTCGCTCATCACGTGCTCCCAGCGGCAGGCCTCCTCGTGCACGAACTCCCAGTCGAGCTTGATGACGTCGTGGAGGAGCCGCTCGGCGAGGCGGTGCTTGCGCATGACGTGGATCGCCTTGCGGCGGCCGTCCGAGGTGAGCTCGAGGTGGCGGTCGCCCGAGACGACGACGAGGCCGTCGCGCTCCATGCGACCGACGGTCTGCGACACGGTCGGCCCGGAGTGGCTGAGCCGCTCCGAGATGCGCGCGCGCAGCGGGATGATGTTCTCCTCCTCGAGCTCGAGGATGGTGCGCAGGTACATCTCGGTGGTGTCGATCAGATCCGTCATCTCAGCCTTCCCGTCTCGGCGCGCTCCACCCTAGTGGTCGCCACGACGCAGCATCGGCGCTGCGGCGCGACGCAGGCCTCCGTCGCTCGGAGGAGGGGTGCGGGCCGGGAACCCTAGTATTAACGCATGCCGGACCTCACCATTCCTCGCGAGCTTCTCCCCCACGACGGACGGTTCGGCTGCGGCCCGTCCAAGGTGCGGCACGACCAGCTCGCCCACCTCGCGACGCAGGGCGCGCACCTCCTCGGGACCTCGCACCGCCAGGCGCCCGTCAAGGACCTCGTCGGGCGCGTGCGCGAGCACCTCGCCACGCTGTTCCGCATCCCCGACGGCTACGAGGTCCTGCTGGGCAACGGCGGCTCGACCGCCTTCTGGGACGCCGCGGCCTTCTCCCTCATCGAGCGCCGCGCCGAGAACCTCACGTTCGGCGAGTTCGGCCAGAAGTTCGCGGCCGCCGCCTCCGCGCCGTTCCTCGAGCCGGCCCACGTCGTCTCCGCCCCCGCGGGGTCCCGGAGCGAGGTCGAGATCGTCGAGGGGATCGACGTGTACGCGTGGCCCCACAACGAGACGAGCACCGGAGTGATGGCCCCGGTCCGCCGGGTCCGCGGCGACGAGGGCGCGCTCACCGTCATCGACGCCACCAGCGCGGCGGGCGGCATCGACGTCGACATCGCCGAGGCCGACGTCTACTACTTCGCCCCGCAGAAGAACTTCGCCTCCGACGGCGGACTCTGGTTCGGCCTCTTCTCCCCCGCCGCGATAGAGCGGATCGAGCGCATCGCGGCGAGCGGCCGCTACATCCCCGAGTTCCTCAGCCTCAAGAACGCCGTCGACAACTCGCGCCTGAACCAGACGCTGAACACTCCGGCGCTCTCGACCCTCCTGCTGATGGAGTCGCAGCTCGAGTGGATGAACGCCTCGGGCGGCCTGGCCTGGGCGTCGGCGCGCACGGCCGAGTCCTCCTCCGCGATCTACGACTGGGCCGAGGCCTCGAGCCTCGCCACCCCGTTCGTCGAGGTGCCCGAGCACCGCTCCCAGGTCGTCGCGACCGTCGACTTCGACGCCTCCGTCGATGCCGCTCTCGTCGCGAGGATCCTCCGCGCGAACGGGATCGTCGACACGGAGCCGTACCGCAAGCTCGGCCGCAACCAGCTGCGCGTGGCGACGTTCGTCGCGATCGAGCCGGACGACGTCCGCTCCCTGCTCGGCTGCATCGACCACGTCCTCGAGCGCCTGGCGGTCTGAGGCACGCCATGCGGCTGTGGCTGCGCGAGGAGGAGCGGCGGCCCGCGCCGCCGCCCTACGCGAGCGACGACGCGACGGCTCTGCTGGTCGGGTGCGTCGTCTGGGCGGTCGCGCTCGTGGCCGTGCTCGTGGCGACGGCCGTCGGAGCCGTCATCGAGCCGGTCGTCCTGTCGACCGTCGTGATCGGACTGGTCCTCGGCACGATCGGGCTGTTCTACAGCCGCGACCGCCGCTAAACCGCGTCGGTCTCCATCCGGAGTCCGGTGCCGTCGGCCTCGGGCTCGAGACGGACGCGCAGGCCGGTGAACTCGCCGAGGCGCTCGACGTGGGTGCCGCCGCACGCGATCGCGGCGTCCCCCGCGGGGAGGGTGCAGCGCCAGGTCCGCCGCGTGCTGAGGAGGTCGTCGTCGCGCTCGATGCGCACCTCCGCGTCCGAGGCGATCCACTCGGCGAGGAGGGCGTTCACCCGCTCCTGCACCTCGAGGATCTCCGCCAGCAGGCGGGCGGTGTCCATCCCGCTGCGTCGGAGGGACTTGCCGAGGCGGTAGACGTCGGTGGAGCCGGACTCGCGGATCCGCGAGGTCTGGATCGCCGCCTGGTCGAAGTCCGGGTTGCCCAGGGCGTCGGTGCGCGCCGGCTTCGACCAGAACGAGGCCAGAGCGGCGTTGAGGGCGAGGGAGGCGAGGTGGCAGGCGGTGTGCCCGCGGGAGAGCTCGTGCCGGTGGTCTGCGTCGACCTCGACGTCGACCTCGTCGTCCACGTGGAGTGAGGAGGCGTCGTCGACGATGTGGACGACGACGAAGCTCCACTCCGGAGTGCCGAGCCGCGCCGGGAGCCGCTCGCCGACGTGCAGCTCGCCGCCCTGCCACGCCCCGATGCGGCAGTCGATGAGGGGATGCCGCTCCCCCGCCACGGCCAGCGCGCCGCGGTCGGGCCCCTGGTCGGGCCAGGTCGGGTCGACGGGGTGAGCGGAGGTCGCATCGAGGACGACCGCCCAGCGGCCGTCCTCCAGCCGGCCCACGTGCTGCACGCGCCCGGAGGAGCGCACGGCGCCGCCGGGATAGGCGATGCGGGTGTCGGAGTCGATGCTCATCGGGCGGCGCCGGACCGGATCAGCGGCGACGTCGACGGCGACGGGTCGTCGGGGCGGGGGCGGGCTCGGGCTCGACGTCGTCGGAGTCCTCGTCGTCGGAGTCGTCGTCCGGGTCGTCGTCGGAGTCGTCCGAGTCCTCGTCGTCCGGGTCGTCGTCGTCGGAATCGTCGTCCGAGTCGTCGTCGTCCGAGTCGTCGTCGTCGTCCGAGTCGCCCTCGTCCTCGTCCTCGTCGGAGTCGTCGTCCGACTCGTCGTCGAGGTCGTCTTCCTCGGCGTCCTCGAGCTCGTCGTCGTCCGCGTCCTCGACCTCCTCGCCGAGCGCGTCCTGCGCGGTCTGGTAGTCGGCCAGACGCACGGACCACGGCACCCAGTCCGGAGCGAGGACCGCGCCCTCCCCCGGCAGCAGCTCGACCTCCAGGACGTTCACGTCCTCGTTCTCGTCGATCCGGGAGAGCGTCGCCGTCCACAGCCAACCCGGGTACCCGCGCATGAGGTTCGCGAACTGCAGCGACACGACGTGCTCGCCCTGCGCCAGAGTCGTGACCAGCTCGCCGATCGTCCCCTCGGGGGCGATCTCGGCGAGCGCGGCGCGAGCGACATCGAGAGACCCCGCGAGCACGGCGTCCGCCTCGTAGACGGGCTCGGGATCCTCGTCCGCGGCGGCCTCGTCCGCCTCCCCCGGGGAGGCGTAGTCGTCGGCCTCGGATCGGTCGTCGGCGACGGGGCCGGAATCCTCAGCAGAAGTCGCATCCTCAGCAGGAGCCCCGTCCTCAGCAGGAGCCGCATCCTCAGCAGGAGCCGCATCCTCAGCAGGAGCCGCATCCTCAGCAGGAGCCGCATCCTCAGCAGGAGCCGCATCCTCAGCAGGAGCCGAGTCGTCAGCAGGAGCCATGTCCTGAGCAGGAGCCGAGTCCTCAGGTGTTCCCGCATCGTCAGCAGTTCCCGCATCAGCAGGAGTCGGCACTGCAGCAGAAGCCGTGTCCGCGCCGGGAGCCCCCGCCTCAGCGGCGACATCGTCGTCCCGAGGAGTCTCCTCCGCAGAGGCGGAGTCCTCGCCAGGAGCCCCGGGTACAGGGAGGGCGGCGTCGCTCTCACCCTCGCCGGAGGGAGCCTCGTCGACAGGAGCCGCCTCGTCAGCCGCGATCTCCTCGTCGGCTCCGCTCGCGTCCTCGGCGGAGGAGTCCTCCTCGGCGGGAGTCGTGTCCGTCTCGGCGCCGGGGTCGCCCTCTCCCGTGGACTGCTCCACGGAAGCGTTTTCCGCGGTCGGAGCGCCGACGGTCTCCTCGACCGGGCCCTGCTCGTCGGTCGTGCCGTCGGCGTCAGGCATCCAGCTCGTCCGCAACCCGGCGCAGGAGCGCCGCGATCGTGCGCCCGTGCGCCTTGTCGGGGTAGCGGCCGCGCTTGAGCCCGGCGCCGATCCCGTCGAGCAGCTTGACCGTGTCCTCCACGATCACGGACATGTCGTCCGCGGACTTCCGGTTGAGCTTCACCAGGCTCGGCGGGGCGTCGAGGACGCGCGCCGAGAGCGCCTGCGCCCCGCGCTTGCCGTCGGCGATGCCGAACTCGAGGCGGGTGCCGGCCTTGACCGCGGTCCCGGAGGGCAGCGCGGAAGCGTGCAGGAAGACCTCCTGGCCGTCATCAGTGCTGATGAAGCCGAAGCCCTTCTCCTCGTCGTAGAACTTGACCTTGCCGGTAGGCATGCAGACCCCTCCTGGAAATGAAGCAGCCATCAGTTTAGTCGACCGGGGCCGCCCTATCCTTGACGGGTGAAGCCACAGGAGCCGGCGGGCGTCGGACGCGCGGAGCGCACGCTCGCCTACATGTTCATCGCGATCATCGTCGTGACGGTCCTCGCGTTCCTCGCGATCCTGGTCGCCCCCGCGCTCGGGATCCGCGAGTACGCCGGCCCGTTCTGGCAGTTCGTCTTCGCGGTGCCGCTGGTGGGCCTGCCCATCGCGTTCCTCATGATGATCGCGATGCTCATCGTGGGGGTCCGGCGCCGCCGCGCGCAGTCCTGATCGGACGCGCTCTCCTCCTGCCGCACCGCCTCCGATCCGGCGTTCCCCGCCGCCGAGCCTGCACCGAGCGCCCGGACAACCGACTCCCAGACTCCGTACAGCCGACGGCCAGATACTGTCCTGCATGGACGGACCCCGCATTCTCATCGTCGACGACGAGCCCAACATCAGAGACCTGCTCACCACGAGCCTCCGCTTCGCCGGCTTCGCCGTGCGTGCGGTCGGCAACGGGGCCCAGGCGATCTCGGCGGTCCTCGAGGAGGAGCCGGACCTGATCATCCTCGACGTGATGCTCCCGGACATGAACGGATTCGGTGTGACCAAGCGCCTCCGCTCGGCCGGGTACACCTCCCCCATCCTCTTCCTCACGGCGAAGGACGACACCGAGGACAAGATCACGGGCCTCACCGTCGGCGGTGACGACTACGTCACGAAGCCGTTCAGCCTCGACGAGATCGTCGCGCGCATCAAGGCGATCCTCCGCCGCACCATGCACGCCGAGGAGGACGCGGTCATCCGGGCCGGCGAGCTGACGATGGACCAGGACACGCACGAGGTCCTCGTCGGCGACGAGCCGGTGGAGCTCAGCCCCACCGAGTTCAAGCTGCTCCGCTACCTGATGCTCAACCCGAACCGGGTGCTCAGCAAGGCGCAGATCCTCGACCACGTCTGGGAGTACGACTTCAACGGCGATGCGGGCATCGTCGAGTCCTACATCTCGTACCTGCGACGTAAGCTCGACACGCATTCGGAGGAATCGCTCATCCAGACCAAGCGAGGATTCGGATACATGCTGAAGGTCGCGAAGGCCTAGCCTCCGCCACCTCGGCGCCACCTCCCGCCGGAGGCGCGGCGCCCGCCGATCCCGAGGGAGTTCCACCGCCATGCACCAGGGTCTGGCCGAGCGGTGGAACTCCATCTCGTTGCGCACGAAGATCACCGCGGTCACGGTCCTCCTGCTCACGCTGGGACTCCTCGTCTCCGGGATCGGGACGATGACGATGCTGAAGCCGCAGCTCGTCGCCCAGCTCGACGCGCAGCTGGCCGACCAGGTCCAGCGGACGGCGAGCGACCTCTCCGTCAACGACCTCGCCGCGATCGACGAGTCCAAGGCCGATTTCGGCGCCGTCTACGACCAGTACGGCACGCTCGACAACACGAACGCGTCCGGCGCGGCCGACCCCGCCTTCCCGCAGACCTTCACCCTCGAGCAGGCGCTGCAGGGCGGCGACAAGCCGATGGAGATCTGGAGCTCCAACGGCAAGGTCGAGTACCACGTCATGTCGACGGTGTTCACGAGGGGCACCGAGTACCAGACGCTCCTGCTCGCGGTGTCGACCCGCAGCGTCGACGTCATCATGACGACGTACCTCACGATCTTCCTGGGCTTCGGAGTCGCGATCGTCGTGATCGGCGCACTCCTCACCCGCCTGCTGGTCACCACCACCTTCGCCCCGCTGCGCGAGGTCGAGCAGACCGCTGCCGCCATCGCGGACGGCGACTTCAGCCAGCGTCTGGACGGCACGACGCCCAACACCGAGGTCGGGCGCCTCAACCGCTCCCTGAACGCGATGCTCGGGCGGATCGACTCCGCCTTCCGCGACCGCGCCCGCACGATCGACCAGATGCGCCGCTTCGTCGGCGACGCCAGCCACGAGCTGCGCACGCCGCTGGTCTCCGTCCGCGGCTACGCCGAGCTGTACCGGATGGGCGCTCTGCAGACGCCCGAGGCCGTCGGCCAGGCGATGGAGCGGATCGAGAAGGAGGCGATCCGGATGGGCGGCCTGGTCGAGGACCTCCTCGAGCTCGCCCGTCTCGACGAGACGAAGCCTCTCGCACTCGCGCCCGTCGATCTGATGCCGCTCGCCCGCGACGCCGCGATGGACGCGATGGCCTCCTGGCCCGACCGCGACTTCGGCGTCGAGACCCGCGACGACACCCCCGTGGAGACGCCCGCGCTCGAGCCCGACGAGGCCGGCGCCTCCGCCACGCAGACCATGGAGCTGACGAACCCCGGGCTCACCGGCCCGATCGCCGCTGCAGGAGCGAGGCTCGCCCGATTCCGCCGGCGTCCGCGCCGGGTCAACGCCGAGGAGATCGCCGCCGGCACCGCCACCGCCCCCGAGGAGCCGGGCGTGCCCGCGATGGTGATGGCGGAGGAGAACAAGATCCGCCAGGTCCTGACGAACCTGATCGGCAACGCCGTCCGCTACACGCCCGAGGACACTCCGATCGAGATCGGCGTCGCCGTCGACCGCTCCCGCCGCCTCGCCCTGCTGGAGGTCATCGACCACGGCGAGGGCATCCCGCCGCAGATCCGCGAGAAGATCTTCCAGCGCTTCTGGCGCGCGGACACGTCGCGGACCCGCGAGACCGGCGGCAGCGGCCTCGGACTGGCGATCGTGTCCTCGATCGTCGCCGCGCACAAGGGCCGCGTGGACGTCGTCGAGACGCCGGGCGGAGGCGCGACCTTCCGCGTCGCGCTGCCGCTGCTCACGGTCGGCCAGAACGGCGAGACCTCCCCCGCCTCGGTCTGATCCGCACCGCGGTCTGTCTTACCTCGGGGGCCCCTTCGGTCCGAGCTCTCCCGTCGATGTCCGCGAGCGGCACGGATCGATCCGCCCGGGGCGACCGTGACCTCGCGCACCCGGCGCGCACGGCTTACTCTCTCCTCTTGGGGACCACCGGGCAGCGAGCCCGCCCGGACCGCTGGAGATGAGACCCGACGCTCGACGGATGCCGCGTCGCCGGATCCTGCGGAGTCGCCGTCCGCATCCGTTCGGCCGAAGACATCTCCGCCTTGACCCGGACGTCGCGACCCGCACCGACGCCTTCCACGCGCTTCTGGTGCCGGTGTCCGCTGAGGAGACCGAGGCGGCGCGGAGGGCGGTGCCACCGCAGGAGGACCGCCGTCGCAGTCGCGGAGCGGATCCAGGACCACCTGCCGGTTCGGTCGCCTGCTGCTCGCTCAGATGCCTCCGCAAACGCCGAAGGCGGCTCCCCCGGAGGGGAACCGCCTTCTGCGTGGTGGGGGGCCGGACTAGAAGTCCATGCCTCCGGTGGGGTCGCCGCCAGCGGCGACCGGGTTCTTCTCGGGCTTGTCGGCGACGACGGCCTCCGTGGTGAGGAAGAGACCGGCGATCGACGCCGCGTTCTGCAGAGCGGAGCGCGTGACCTTGACCGGGTCGATGATGCCCGCGGCGATGAGGTCGACGTACTCGCCGGTCGCGGCGTTGAGGCCGTGTCCGGCGGGCAGCTCGCGGACCTTCGCAGCGACGACGCCGGGCTCCATGCCCGCGTTGAGGGCGATCTGCTTGAGCGGGGCGTCGATGGCGACCTTGACGATGTTCGCGCCGGTCGCCTCGTCTCCGACGAGCTCGAGCTTCTCGAAGGCGAGCTTGCCGGCCTGGATGAGGGCGACGCCACCACCGGCGACGATGCCCTCCTCGACGGCGGCCTTCGCGTTGCGGACGGCGTCCTCGATGCGGTGCTTGCGCTCCTTGAGCTCGACCTCGGTCGCCGCTCCGGCCTTGATGACCGCGACGCCGCCGGCGAGCTTCGCGAGGCGCTCCTGGAGCTTCTCGCGGTCGTAGTCGCTGTCGGTGTTCTCGATCTCGCCGCGGATCTGCGCGACGCGGCCGGCGATGGCCTCGGCGTCGCCGGCACCCTCGACGATCGTGGTCTCGTCCTTGGTGATGACGACCTTGCGGGCCGAGCCGAGCAGGTCGAGGGTGACGTTCTCGAGCTTGAGGCCGACCTCCTCGGAGATGACCTGGCCGCCGGTGAGGATCGCGATGTCCTGGAGCTGCGCCTTGCGACGGTCGCCGAAGCCGGGGGCCTTGACGGCGACCGACTTGAAGATGCCGCGGATCTTGTTGACGACCAGGGTCGCCAGCGCCTCGCCGTCGACGTCCTCGGCGATGATCAGCAGCTGCTTGCCCGCCTGGATCACCTTGTCGACGACCGGGAGCAGGTCCTTGATGTTCGAGACCTTGGAGTTGACGATGAGGATGTAGGGGTCCTCGAACACCGCCTCCTGGCGGTCGGGGTCGGTCACGAAGTACTGCGACAGGTAGCCCTTGTCGAAGCGCATGCCCTCGGTGAGCTCGAGCTCGGTGCCGAAGGTGTTCGACTCCTCGACGGTGACGACGCCCTCCTTGCCGACCTTGTCGATCGCCTCGGCGATGATCGCGCCGATCTCGGGGTCCGCGGCGGAGATGGAGGCGGTCGCCGCGATCTCCTCCTTGGTCTCGATCGCCTTCGCGCCGGCGATGAGCTCGGCGGTGACGGCCTTGACGGCCTTCTCGATGCCCTTCTTGAGGCTGATCGGGTCGGCGCCGGCCGCGACGTTGCGCAGGCCCTCGCGGACGAGCGCCTGAGCGAGGACGGTCGCGGTGGTGGTTCCGTCGCCGGCGACGTCGTCGGTCTTCTTGGCGACCTCCTTGACGAGCTCGGCGCCGATCTTCTCGTACGGCTCGTCGAGCTCGATCTCCTTGGCGATGGAGACGCCGTCGTTCGTGATGGTGGGAGCGCCCCACTTCTTCTCGAGGACGACGTTGCGGCCGCGCGGGCCGAGGGTCACCTTGACCGCGTCGGCCAGAGTGTTGAGTCCACGCTCGAGGCCGCGGCGGGCTTCTTCGTCAAAAGCAATGATCTTGGCCATGTGTGTTTCTCGTCCCTCCCGGACGTCGTGAAATGTCTGTGCTGGCACTCGACCGGAGCGAGTGCCAAGGTCGATTCTGGCACTCGCGGTGGACGAGTGCAAGCGACCGGCACGCGCTCCGACACGAAGGAGCCGCCGCCCGCACGAGGCGGACGACGGCTCCCGGGAGGCTCGGCGGTCAGGCCGGGCGGACCGATTCGGCCTGGGGGCCCTTCGACCCCGTGCCGACCTCGAACGCGACCTGCTGCCCCTCCTCGAGGACCTTGTACCCCGACATGTCGATCGCGGAGTAGTGGACGAAGACGTCCTGTCCGCCGCCGTCGACCGTGATGAAGCCGTAGCCCTTCTCAGCGTTGAACCACTTGACGGTTCCGTTCGCCATCTCTGTACTCCCCAGTGCTGTGATGCCCGCGGCACGAGCGATGTGCTGGTGCCTGGTCAGGAATACTAATCCGGCTATCGGCCCCGGGAGGGGCTGGAAAGGGCCTCGCGGGGAAGAGTTGCCCGGGATTCAACACGGAGGAAACGTGCCCGTAACAGAGGGCCCCGATCAGCCCTGCTCGGAGGCGTAATCGGCCCCCAGGACCACGACGACGGAGCCCGTCTCGACGAAGTCCTGCGAGAGCAGGACGGTCCCCGTTCCGAGCGAGTCGACGAGACCGAGCGCCGCTCCCTCGAGCGCCGGGTCGGTGTAGTAGACGGTCGTGGCGGCGATGTCCTCGGTGTTCGCGTTCGCGACGGTCGGGACGCTCCATCCGGCCGTCGTCAGGGCGTCGCCGGCGCTGGCGGCGAGTCCGACGGTGGCGGTGCCGTTGAGGACGGCGACGGCGAGCTCGGGATCGAGCGTCGCGGCGGCGGTCGGGGTCGCCTCCGCGGTCGCGGTCGGCGGAGTGAAGACGTCCGTGAACTGCACCCGGTCGTCGATGACCAGCAGCCCGATGAAGCCGAGCAGGACGATGACTCCGGTGGCGAGCGCGGCCCAGGCGAGGGCGACCGCGCGGGCGTGAGGGGCCGGCGGCCGGCGGTGGGCGCCGACGCGCGCCTCCGTCGCCGGGACCTCGTCGAAGCGGTCTCTCGGGTGCGTGTTCGACATCGGGGGTACGGCCGGCCTTCCGTTGGTGGACTCGAGCAGCTCGTCTACTCGAGGCGCCCGAGGCGTCGCGAGGCGCGGGCGCCGGCGCGCTGGTCGCGGATGCGCTGCAGCCGCGTGACGAGCATCGGGTCGTGCGCGAGGGCGGCCGGAGAGGCGAGCACCGCGCTGAGCACCTGATAGTAGCGGGCGGCCGACAGTCCGAACTGGGAGCGGATCGCGTCGTCCTTGTCCCCGGAGCGGGCCGTCCACTCGCGCTCGAAGGCGAGCACCCGCAGCTCGCGCTCGGACAGACCGGTGCCCGGTCTCGGGTCCGTCGTCCTGCTCATCCCTCCAGGGTAGGCAGGCCCACGGCCGCCGCCGGGGAGGCGCTCCGAACACCTCGTGACCGTGTCGCGGCATGGAGGCGGGGAGTCTCCTCCACAACCCGCGGAGGCGGAATGGAGCCGTCGCCCCGGGGGTTGGACCAGGTGGAGGGGCGCGACCGCCCCCGTACACTGACGAGGATTCCGAGGGAGACCCATGTCGTCGTATTCCGTGAACAAGTCCGACGCCGAGTGGCGCGAGGAGCTCGACCGCGACCAGTACGCGGTCCTGCGCGAAGCGGCCACCGAGCGCCCGTGGACCGGCGAGCTGCTCGACGAGCACCGCTCCGGCCTCTACACCTGTGCCGCCTGCAGCGCCGAGCTCTTCAAGAGCGGCACCAAGTTCGACTCCGGCTGCGGCTGGCCGAGCTTCTACGAGTCCGTGAACCCGGACGCGGTCCAGCTGATCGAGGACAGCACCCTCGGCATGGTCCGCACCGAGGTCCGCTGCGCGAACTGCGGATCCCACCTGGGACACGTCTTCCCCGACGGCTTCGGCACGCCCACCGGCGACCGCTACTGCATGAACTCGATCGCCCTGAACTTCCAGGCCGAGGGCGAGTGACCGTGTCCTCCTCCCCCGTGCTCGAGGCCGTCCTCGCGCGCCGATCGCGCTCGAAGGTGACGCCGGAGGCTCCGGGGCACGACGAGATCGCGGCGTTCGTCTCGGCGGCGTCGCGTCTCGCCGATCACAGCTCGCTGCGCCCGTGGCGGGTCATCGAGATCCGCGGCGCCGCCCGCGACCGGGTCGGCCGCAGCTTCGCCGTCGCCTCGGGGGCGAAGAAGGACCCGCGGAAGTACATCGAGAAGACGCACCGCGCCTCCCTGCTGCTGGCCGTCGTGGTCAGCGTCAAGAAGTCGAAGGTGCCGGCCTGGGAGCAGGAGGCCGTCGCCTCGGGCGTCGCCCACCTCCTGAGCCTGCTGCTCGACGAGGCGGGCTGGGGCGTCTTCTGGCGCACCGGCTCCTACACGCGCGACAAGGCCGTGCGGAAGGCGCATCGCCTCGAGAAGGGCGAGGAGCTGCTCGGCTGGCTCTACGTCGGCCGTCCCGACGGGAAGATCGGCGGCCCCAAGCGTCCCGCTCCCGCCGAGCGGCACCTCAGCATCCTCGAACCGTGAGACGCGGCGGGCCCCGATCCGGGCGGATCCGGGGCCCGCGATAGGGTGGCCGGGCGCGCGAGCGCACCTGCCGACGTGGCGCAATTGGTAGCGCACCCGACTTGTAATCGGGCGGTTACGGGTTCAAGTCCCGTCGTCGGCTCAGGAGAGAAGAAGGCCCCGACCACTATGTGCGGTCGGGGCCTTCTGTATGCGCGGGGCTCGTGCGCGTCCGGGGCTCAGCCCGCGGCGGCCGGAGTCGGCTCGGAGGAGGCCGGAGCCTCGGTGGAGACCGGGGCGTCGCCGGGAGCCGGGGTCTCGGTCGACGCGGGGGCCTCGGTCGAGGCGGACGTGTCACTCGGCGCCGGGGTCTCGGAAGAGGTGGGCGCGGGAGTCGCCGACGAGTAGGAGTCGGCGGCGGCCGAGAGCACGAAGGAGCTGAAGGCGTCCGGGTCGGTCAGCGAGCCCGAGTACGCCTCGCCGTTGACCAGGACGGTCGGGGTGCCCGTGACAGCGGGCACGTCCGTGCCGGGCAGCGGACCCGAGGTGGCGCGCTCGGTCGCGGCGCGGACCCAGCTCACGAAGCTCTGGTCGTCGATGCAGGTGTTCACGGCCGCCGTGTCCTCGACGCCGGCCTGCGAGGCGTAGTCCTTCAACTGGTCGTCCGAGAGTCCGTCGGTCCCCTCCGCCGGCTGGTTGGCGAACAGCAGGGAGTTGAAGTCGAAGAAGGAGTCGGGCGAGCGGTCCGCGACGCACGCGGCGGCGTTGGCCGAGCGCTCCGAGTACTTGGTTCCGTTGGAGCGGGTCGTGAGGATGGCGATCGGGTGGATCTCGACCGTCGCGGCACCGCTGGTCACCCACTCCTTGATCTGGTCGCCGTTGGTCTTCTCGAACTGGCCGCAGTAGGGGCAGAGGTAGTCGAGGTAGACCCGGATGTCGACCGTGCCGGCAGAGGTGTCGAGCGCGCTGGGGGTGGGCGTCCCGTCGGCGGCGACGGCGCCGCTCGTCTGCGCGACCATGTTCTCGCCGATGACGACACCGTCGCTCGCCATGTTCGCCGGGCCCGGACCCGCGGGGCGGATGCTCGAGGTGACGGCGAAGACCACGATCACGACGACCGCGATCACGACGGCGGCGAGCCCGCCCTGCAGGGCGAAGCGGCTCACGCGGTCGCGGCGCTTCTGCTGCTCGCGCAGGCGGCGCGCCTTCTCTCGGGCGGCCTCTCGTCGCTGGTTCTTCGAGAGACGGTCGTTGGCTCCGCCGGTGGTCATGACAAGAACGCTCCGAATGAGAGAGGGGGAAGTAGGGGGTCGCCGGGCGCGACTCGCCGGAATCCTACGCGCGAGCCCTGGGAAACCTCCAAACGACGGATACGCGGTGCCCGACCGACGACTGTCGGTCCCGTGGCATACTGTGACGGTTGGTCGGAGTCGCCCACGCGGTGATGACCATCACTTCCATTCACTCGGATCGTCCGGCACGTACCTGCCGGTGAAGGAGCAAGAACAATGGCGTCCGTAACTTTCGACCACGCGTCCCGCGTCTACCCCGGGGCCACTCGCGCCTCCGTCGACAAGCTCAACCTCGAGGTGGGCGACGGCGAGTTCCTCGTCCTCGTCGGCCCCTCCGGCTGCGGCAAGTCCACCTCCCTGCGCATGCTCGCCGGCCTCGAAGAGGTCAACGAGGGCCGCATCCTCATCGGCGACCGCAACGTCACGGACGTTCCGCCGAAGGACCGCGACATCGCGATGGTCTTCCAGAACTACGCGCTGTACCCGCACATGTCGGTCGCCGAGAACATGGGCTTCGCGCTCAAGATCGCCGGCGTCAACAAGGACGAGCGCGCCGCGCGGGTCCTCGAGGCCGCGAAGATGCTCGACCTCGAGCCCTACCTGAACCGCAAGCCGAAGGCGCTCTCCGGTGGCCAGCGCCAGCGCGTCGCGATGGGCCGCGCCATCGTCCGCAAGCCCCAGGTCTTCCTCATGGACGAGCCGCTGTCGAACCTCGACGCCAAGCTCCGCGTGTCCACCCGCACCCAGATCGGCACGCTGCAGCGCCGCCTGGGCATCACCACGGTCTACGTCACCCACGACCAGACCGAGGCGCTCACCATGGGCGACCGCATCGCGGTCCTCAAGGACGGCCTCCTCCAGCAGGTCGGCTCGCCCCGCGACCTGTACGAGAACCCGAACAACGTCTTCGTGGCCGGATTCATCGGCTCGCCCGCGATGAACCTGTTCCACGCGGACGTCACCGACGGCGGCGTCAAGTTCGGCGACACCGTCCTCCCGATCGCCCGCGAGGCGCTCGCGAAGACGAGCCAGAAGGTCGTCACGCTCGGCGTGCGCCCCGAGGACGTCACCGTCTCGACCCAGCCCGGCGGACTGCCGATCGAGGTCGACCTCATCGAGGAGCTCGGCTCGGACGGCTACCTCTACGGCCACACCGAGGTCGAGGGCCGCCGCACCGACATCGTCGCGCGCGTCGACGGCCGCGTGCACCCGACCGCGGGCGACCGCGTGTACGTGACCGCGAACCACCGCGTGCACATCTTCGACGCGGAGTCGGGCGAGCGCCTCTCCTGAGCCTCCTCCTGCACCGCACGCTGCCGCCGTCCCCTCCAGGGCGGCGGCAGCGTCGTCTGCGGCTCCCCCACCGTCCGACACGCGACACGAACGGCGCACCATGTCCGGCTCCCTGAACATCACCTCGGCCACCGTCGACCCGGCCCTGCTCGACCTGCCGTGGAACCTGCGGCTCGACGACTGGCCCGACGAGTACATCGCCGCCCTGCCGAAGGGCATCTCGCGGCACACGGTCCGCTTCGCCCACCTCTCCGGTCACGTCGTCGCCGTCAAGGAGACGACCGCCGAGATGTCGCGACGCGAGTACGAGATGCTGAAGACGCTGCAGCGACTCGACGTGCCGTGCGTGGTGCCGGGCGCCGTGATCACGAACCGCACCGACGACGAGGGCGAGGCCCTGCCCGCGGTGCTGGTCACCCGTCACCTCAAGTTCTCGCTCCCCTACCGGGCGCTCTTCTCGCAGACGCTGCGGCCGGACACGGCGACCCGTCTGGTCGACGCGCTGGCGCTCCTCCTGGTCCGCCTGCACGTGATCGGCTTCTTCTGGGGCGACGTCTCGCTCTCGAACACTCTCTTCCGGCGCGATGCCGGCGCCTTCGCCGCCTACCTGGTCGATGCGGAGACCGGGCAGCTCTACTCGGGCGGCCTCTCGAACGGCCAGCGCGAGAACGACCTGGAGATCGCCCGCGTCAACATCGCCGGCGAGCTACTCGACCTCGAGGCCGGCGGTCGCGTCGACGACGACCTCGACCCGATCACGGTCTCCGACGGCATCGTCGCGGCGTACCGCAGCCTCTGGAAGGAGCTGACCGGTGCCGAGTCGTTCGCGACCTCGGAGCGCTGGCGGATCAACGACCGCGTGAACCGGCTGAACGAGCTGGGCTTCGACATCGAGGAGCTCGCGATCAAGACCGACGAGGCCGGGTCCACGGTGCGGATCCAGCCGAAGGTGGTCGACGCCGGCCACCATCAGCGGCGGCTGCTCCGTCTCACCGGGCTGGACGCGCAGGAGAACCAGGCACGGCGCCTGCTCAACGACCTCGACTCGTACACGGCGACCTACGACAAGCAAGGCCTGGACGAGGAGATGGTGGCGCACGAGTGGCTGGCGCAGGTGTTCGAGCCGGTCATCCGCTCGATTCCCCGTGATCTCAAGGGTCGACTGGAGCCGGCCGAGATGTTCCACCAGCTGCTCGAGCACCGCTGGTTCATGTCGCAGCAGCAGGCGCGCGACGTCCCCTTGGCGGAGGCGGTCACCGCCTACGTGAACGACATCCTGCGTCACCGCCGCGACGAGGCGACGGTCATCGCTCCTCCCACCGAGGCGCTGACCCTCCCGAATCTCGTCCTCGACGAGTCCGGCGACGCCGAGCTCACCGACGAGGACGCCGACGTCGACTGGACGAAGAACGTCTGACCCCCCCCACCACCGCAAGAGGGCCCGCGCTGTCAGCACGGGCCCTCTTCGCATTCCCCCGGCTCGCTCGCCGCAGGCGGCGCCCTCGGTCCGCTCGCCGCAGGCGGCGCCCCTCGATCCGCTCGCCGCAGGCGGCGCCTCTGACATCCAGACCTGGAGCGCGGGTGCCGGCGCGGGGAGCTGCAAGGCGGAGGAGGAAGCGATACCTGCGGTATCGCGCCCGACGACAACGCCGCAGATCACCGTGCCGGCGCCCGCGCTGTGAGCTGCAAGGCGGAGGAGGAAGCGATACCGGCGGTATCGCGCCCGACGACAACGCCGCAGATCGCCGTGCCGGCGCCCGCGCTACTCGGAGGCGGAGCGGAGTTTGGAGATCTCGTAGAGCGCGACCGACGCCGCGATCCCGGCGTTGAGGGATTCGGTGGCGGAGCTGATCGGGATGGAGACGACGGCGTCGCACTGCTCGGTGACGAGGCGGGAGAGGCCCTTGCCCTCGCTGCCGACGACGACGAGGAGCGGCCGGTCGGCGAGTTCGAGGCCGGGCAGCATCACGTCGCCGTCGCCGTCGAGTCCGATGACGAAGACGCCCGCGCGCTTGAAGTCCTTGATCATGGCGGTGAGGTTGGACGCCATCGCGACGGGGATGCGTGCGGCGGCTCCGGCGGAGGTCTTCCAGGCGGCGGAGTTGAGGCCCACGGAGCGGCGCTGCGGGACGATGACGCCCTGTCCGCCGAACGCGGCGACGGAGCGGATGATCGCTCCGAGGTTGCGCGGGTCGGTGATGCCGTCGAGGGCGACGAGGAGGGGGACCGCTCCGCGGGAGACGCTGCGCTCGAGCAGGTCGCTCGGGTGGGCGTACTCGTAGGGCGGCACCTTCAGCACGAGGCCCTGGTGCACGGAGTCGGGGCCCGCGAGGCGGTCGAGCTCCGGGCGCATGACCTCGAGCACGGGAAGGCCGCGGGCGGTGGCGATCTTGAGCGCCTCCTTGACCCGGTCGTCCATCTCGATGCGGGTCGCCAGGTAGAGGGTGGTGGCCGGGATGCTGGCGCGCAGCGCCTCGAGGACCGAGTTCCGGCCCGTCACCATCTCGAAGTCGTCGCCGCTCTTGGGCTTGCGCGACGGGGCAGGGCGCCCCTGTCCGCGGGCGGCCGCGGAGAGGGCTCCGCCGGGACGGCCCTTTCCGCCGGCCGCGACGAAACGCTCGCGCGCGAGCTTCGCCTTGCCTGCGGGGTGGTAGGGCCGGTCCTCGGCCTTGGGCGTGGGCTTCTTGCCCTCGAGGGCCTGACGGCCCTGACCGCCGGAACCGACGGCCTTGCCCTTGCTCTTCTTTCGGACCGCTCCGGGGCGGCCGGGCTTATTCGCCATCGAGACTCCAATGCGCACCCGTCTGGGTGTCTTCGATCGTGATTCCCGCCGCGGCGAGATCGGTTCGGATGCGGTCGGCGCTCGCCCAGTCGCGCTGCTCGCGCGCGGTCTGGCGTTCGGCGACCAGGCGGTCGACCAGCACGCTGAGCGCGCGGTACGAGGGTTCGTCGTCGGAGCGCGCCCACTCGGGCGCCTCCGGGTCGATGCCGAGCACGGCCGCCATCGCGAGCACCTGGGTGCGCAGTGCCGAGACCGAGCCGAGGTCCTCGGCGTCGAGGGCGGCGTTGCCGGCGCGCACGGTCTCGTGCAGGACGCCGATGGCCTGCGGGACGGACAGGTCGTCGTCCATCGCCTCGGCGAACTCCTCCGGGACCACCGGCTCGCCGAGCGCGGCGAACCGCGTGCCGTCGAGGCGGCGGCGGGAGCGCTCGAGGAAGCCCTCGATCCGCTCCAGCGCCGCTTCGGCCTCCTCGAGGGCTCCGTCGTGGAACTCGAGGGTGGAGCGGTAGTGGGCCGAGCCGAGGTAGTAGCGGACGACGAGCGGGCGGGCCGCTTCGAGCAGCTCGGAGGCGAACACCGAGTTGCCGAGCGACTTGCTCATCTTCTGGCCGGTGACGGACACGAGGCCGTTGTGCAGCCAGTAGCTGGCGAAGGCGTGGCCGGCGGCGCTGGACTGGGCGAGCTCGTTCTCGTGGTGGGGGAAGCGCAGGTCGAGCCCGCCGCCGTGGATGTCGAACCGGGTGCCGAGGTACTTCGTCGACATCGCGGAGCACTCGATGTGCCAGCCGGGGCGGCCGGCGCCCCACGGCGAGGCCCAGGCGGCCGACTCGGGCTCCTCCGGCTTGGCGCCCTTCCAGAGCGCGAAGTCGTGCGGGTCGCGCTTGCCGCGCGGGTCGGCGTCGGTCGCCGCCTCCATGCTCTCGAGGCGCTGGTGGGTGAGCGAGCCGTAGTCCGGCCAGGACCGCGTGTCGAAGTAGACGTCGCCGGAGTCGTCGGGCGCCGGGTAGGCGTGACCGCGCTCGATCAGGGTCTGGATGAGCGTGATCATCTCGGCGATGCTCGCGGTCGCGCGCGGCTCGTAGGTCGGCGGGAGGATGCCGAGGGCCCCGTACGCGGCGGTGAACTCGAGCTCGACGCGGTAGGCGAGCGCCCACCACTGCTCGACCGGCGCGCCCTCGGGCGCCCGACGCCGCGCGTCCTCGGCGATGGCGAGGATCTTGTCGTCGATGTCGGTGACGTTGCGCACCAGGGTGACCTGGAAGCCGCGGTACGCCAGCCAGCGGCGCAGCTGGTCGTAGGCGAGGGCGGAGCGCAGGTGCCCGATGTGGGGCGAGGACTGCACGGTGGGTCCGCAGACGTACATCCCGACCTCGTTCTCGCGGAGGGGGACGAAATCGACGAGGGCCTGGGCCTTCGAGTCATGCAGTCGCAGAGTCACGCGGGCGAGTTTACCGGGCGGACCGCTCCCAGCCGGGTCGGCGGCTCCGCCCGGGGACTACCGGGTGACAGCGAGGGTGGGGAGGACGAGTGCCGTCGCGGTCGCGGCGACCCCTTCGCCCCGGCCGGTGAAGCCCAGCGCGTCCGAGGTGGTGGCGGCGACGCTGACCGGTGCGCCGAGCAGCTCCGAGAGCAGCCTCTGCGCCTCCTCGCGCCGCGGCGAGAACTTCGGGCGGTTGCCGATGAGCTGCACCGAGACGTTGCCGATGGCGAAGCCGGCGGCCTCCACCAGCTCGCGGGTCGCGCGGAGGAAGACCTCGCCGTGGGCGTCCGCGAAGCGCGGGTCGGCCGTGCCGAAGCGGGAGCCGATGTCGCCGAGACCCGCCGCCGCCAGGAGCGCGTCGCAGATCGCGTGGGCGACCGGGTCGCCGTCGCTGTGCCCGGACAGGCCCCGCTCCCCCGGCCAGTGCAGCCCGGCGAGCCAGAGCGGCGACGCGTCGTCGAACGCGTGCACGTCCGTGCCGATGCCGACGCGCGGCACGACGACGGCGGGCGGCGGTGCGAGCACCTGCTCGGCGCGGGCCAGGTCCCAGGGGGTGGTGATCTTGAAGGCGAGCGGGTCGCCCGTGACGACGACCGAGGGACCGCCGCGCGAGGCGAGGAGCGCCGCGTCGTCGGTGAAGTCCTCCTCCGCCGAGGCGTAGGCCTCGTCGAGGAGCGAACGCGGGAAGCCCTGCGGCGTCTGCACCGCGGCGAGCTCGGAGCGGTCCACCGTGCCGAGGATCCCGCCGTCGGCGCGGATGCGCTTGATCGTGTCGGTGACCGGCAGACCCGGGATCACTCCACCGCGCGTCTCCCGGACCGCCGCGATCACCCGCTCGAACTGGTCGACGGGCGTGAGGGCGCGGGCGGCGTCGTGCACGAGCACCGTCTCGACGGCCGGGCCGAGCGCCCGGAGCCCCCGAGCGACCGACTCCTGGCGGCTGGCGCCTCCGGCGACGACGCTGACGGCGCCGTCCGGGGCGCCGGCGGCGTGAGCGAGAGCGGCCGTCTCCTCGAGGAGGGCGGCGGGAGCCACGACGACGATCTGGACCGGCTCCGCGAGCAGCAGCACCGTGCGCAGGCTGCGCTCCAGGATCGTCCTCCCCGCGCAGTCGACGTAGGCCTTGGGGCGCTCGCGACCGAGCCTCGTGCCGCTGCCGGCGGCGACGACGACGACGGCCGCGGTCGGTGCGCCGGCCGGACCGTTCAGGATGCGAGGACCTCGTCGAGGAGCACGGAGGCGGCGTCCTCGTCGGTCTTCTCGGCCAGGGCGAGCTCGGAGACGAGGATCTGGCGGGCCTTGGCGAGCATGCTCTTCTCCCCCGCCGAGAGGCCGCGGTCGCGGTCGCGGCGGGTGAGGTCGCGGACGACCTCGGAGACCTTGACGACGTCTCCGGACCCGAGCTTCTCGAGGTTGGCCTTGTAGCGGCGCGACCAGTTGGTCGGCTCCTCGACGACCTCGGCGCGCAGGACCTCGAACACGCGCTCGACGCCCTCGCGGCCGATGACGTCGCGGACGCCGACCAGGTCGATGTTGTCGGCGGGCACCTCGATGACGAGGTCGCCCTGCGCGACGCGGAGCTTCAGGTACGTCTTCTCCTGGCCCTTGATCGTCCGGGTCTTCACCTCGGCGATCGTGGCGGCTCCGTGATGGGGGTAGACGACCGTCTCTCCGACCTCGAACTGCATGCGACGTCCTTTCAGCGGCGGACAGATTACCATGCGCGCCGAGCGGGACGGGAGTCCGGACGGGCGGAGCCGCGGTGCTCGCTACGCTAGCCTGGTGTCGGCTCGTGCACAGTGAAGTCGCCCTGTCCGGGGCGAGCGGGGCCGACGATCTGGAGGTTCCTGTGAAGGCGCGTATCGCTGCATCCGTCGTTCTCGCGGTCGGCGTCGCCCTCGCTACCGCCGGCTGCAACCTCGTCGCCCCGCAGGCGACGCGCAAGATCTACGACCCGAGCGACGGAGTCGGCGCGACGATCGGCGATCTCGCCATCCGCAACGCGATGATCGTCTCGGACGACGGCGAGGCCGGCACCCTGATCGTGACGCTCGTGAACTCCACCGATGAGGCGCTGAGCGTCGAGGTGCAGTACGAGGGCTCAGCGGGCCGCACCAGCGACACCGTCGACGCCGTCCCCGGCCGCACCGAGGTCCGCCCCGACAGCACCGAGGCCGTCCAGATGGACGACATCGACACCATTCCCGGCGGCCTCCTCCCCGTCTACTTCCAGTACGGCTCCGAGCAGGGCAAGGAGCTCCTCGTCCCCGTCCTGACGAACGCCCTCGAGGCCTACTCGACGCTGACTCCCGCGCCCTCCGCGACGCCGACCGTCACCCCGACGGCCGACCCCGCCCGGACCGCGCTCCCCACTCCCACCGCCGAGCCCGGCGTCGACGCTCCCACCGCGGAGTAGCCCCCTCCGCCCTCGAGGGCCGTCCACCCCGGTGGGCGGCCCTTCGTCGTCCCCGCAGTTCACGATCCGCCGACTCCGTCGGCCACCGGACCACCATTCGGGCGACGTCCGGCTGCGCGGGTCTCGATACGCCGACTACTCGACCACCACGCCCTGAGCGACGCCCCTGCCCGGCTCGTCGCGCAGCGACGGCCCACCCCACGGCTCGTCGCACAGCGACGGCCTCGTCCCTCACCCCTCCAGCACAGGGTTGATCGCGGGTCCTGGCGGGGTGAGCTGCAAGGCGGAGGAGGGCGCGATACCAGCGGTATCGCAACCGACGACAACGCCGCAGATCGCCCCGCCAGGGCCCGCGATCAAGCGTCGAAACGGTAGCCGAGGCCGCGGACAGTAACCAGGAGCACCGGCTCCTTCGGCGTCTTCTCGATCTTGGAGCGGATGCGCTTGACGTGGACGTCGAGGGTCTTCGTGTCGCCGAAGTAGTCGCTGCCCCAGACGCGGTCGATGAGCTGGCCGCGGGTGAGGACGCGGCCCGCGTTGCGGAGGAGCATCTCGAGGAGCTCGAACTCCTTGAGGGGCATCGGGGTCTCGACGCCGTCGACTTCGACCGTGTGGCGTTCGATGTCCATGCGGACGGGGCCGGCGACGACGATCCGCTCCTCGCCGGGCTCCTCGGTGCGGCGTCGGAGGACGGCGCGGATGCGGGCGAGCAGTTCGCGGGTGGAGTAGGGCTTGGTGACGTAGTCGTCCGCGCCGAGCTCCAGGCCGACGACGATGTCCACTTCGGAGTCCTTGGCGGTGACCATGATGATCGGGACGGAGGAGCGGGTGCGGATCTCTCGGCAGACCTCGGTGCCGGGCATGCCGGGCAGCATGAGGTCGAGGAGGATCAGGTCGTAGTCGCCCTCGTCGAAGGCGGCGACGGCGCGGTTGCCGTCCTCGGCGACGGTGACGTCGTAGCCCTCGCGTTCGAGCAGGTAGCTGAGGGGCTCGCTGAGGGCGCTCTCGTCCTCGACGAGCAGGATGCTGGTCACGCGTGTTCTCCTATCGGGGCGGTCGCCGCGAAGGGCGTCCGGGCGGGGTCGGCTTCGGGGAGCCGGATGGTGAAGGTGGAGCCGCGGCCGGGCTTGGACCAGACGCGGACGTCGCCGCCGTGGTTCTGCACGGCGTGCTTGACGATGCTGAGGCCGAGGCCGGTGCCGCCGGTGTGGCGGGAGCGGGCCTGGTCGACGCGGTAGAAGCGCTCGAACACCCGGTCGAGGTCCTCTTCCGGGATGCCGATGCCCTGGTCGGTGACGGCGATCTCGACGACGCCGCCGGTGGAGCGGACGCCGATGCCCACGCGGGAGCCGGCGGGCGAGTACTGGATGGCGTTGGCGAGGAGGTTGTGCAGCGCCGAGACGAGCATCTTCTCCTGCCCCACGACGTAGGCCTTCTTCATCCCGCCCTTGACCAGAGTGACGTCGTGCGACTCCGCCATGACGTGGGTGGTCTCGAGCGCCGCCGTGACGACGTCGTCGACGCGGATGATCTCGGCGGAGCCGGCGACGTCGGCGGCCTGGAGGCGGGAGAGCTCGATGATCTCGCGGGTGATCTTCGCTAGGCGGTGCGACTCCTGGGTCAGCCTGTGCGCGAAGCGGCGCACCTGTTGGGGGTCGTCGGCGGCGGAGTCGAGGGCCTCGGCGAGCAGGCCGACGGCGCCGATCGGGGTCTTCAGCTCGTGGGAGATGTTGGCGACGAAGTCCCGGCGGACGGCCTCGAGCCGGCGCGCCTCGGTGTGGTCCTCGGCGATGACGAGGACGTAGCGGGAGCCGAGGCGGGTCGCGTGGACGACGAGCGTCACGGCGGCGTCGGAGAGCGGGCTGGTCGCGAGCTCGAGGTCCTGGACGATGTCGTCGCCGAAGCGGCGGACGCGGTCGACGATGGCGGCGAGGTCGGGGTGGAGCAGCGTGTCCTGCGAGACCAGGCCGAGCGCGACGGCGCGGGTGGACGCCTTTAGCACGTTGTGCGACGGGTCGGTCACGAAGGCGGGCGAGCCGACGGCGTCGATGATCGCCTCGATCCCCTCGGGGAGCCCGACCGAGATCACGTCCTGCGCGATGCGGCCCTGGCGGGCGGCGAGCGTGAGCACGGTCGTCAGAAGGATCCCGATCGCGACACCGAGAACGAGCGACAGAACCACGATCAAGCCCGAATCCACGGACCCAGGCTAACCATCCACCGGGCGTCCCCCTACCGGACGCCCGTCGATCCTCCGGGGGTCGAGTACTGTTCAAACGCCCGGCACCGTCCGTTAACCTGCCGTGGTCATCATGACTGCGCCTGCGCCCACGGAGTGCAGTCGCAGCGGCGTGCGAGGTGCTCGCCGCAGATCCGGCGCCGTCGTCCGCGCGCGCCGTAGAGAGGGTCGAACACAGATGCGCGAAGTTTTCCAGCAGGAGCTGGCCGAGGTCCAGGAACGACTCGTCGAGATCTCCGGACTCGTCGAGATCGCCATCGAGAAGGCGACCCAGGCGTTCAACCACTCCGACGTCACCCTCGCGGAGGAGGTCATCGCGAGCGACGCGCGCATCGACGAGCTGGCCATCAGCCTCGACGAGCTCGCCATCGACATCCTCGCCCGGCAGAACCCGGTCGCCCGCGACCTGCGGATCGTCGTCTCGGCGCTGCGCATCAGCGCGTCGCTCGAGCGGATGGGCGACATCGCCGAGCACATCGCCCAGCTCTCGCGCTACCGCTTCCCCGACAAGGTGGTCCCCAAGAGCCTGCGTCCGACGTTCGTCGAGATGGGCCGCCTCGACGTGGTCGTCGCGCACAAGCTGACCGACCTGCTCCGCTCGCAGGACCCGCGCATCGCCGAGGAGATCCGCGACGAGGACGACAAGATCGACGAGCTGCACGTCAGCGTCTTCGACAAGGTGCTCAGCGAGGCGTGGAAGGGCCAGGCCGCCGACACCGTCGACGCGACCCTCGCCAGCCGCTACCACGAGCGCTTCGCGGACCACGCCGTGTCGATCGCCAAGAAGGTCCAGTACCTGATCTCGGGCGACTACTCCTAGTCGACACCTCGGGCTCCGGCCCGTCTCACCGTCCGGCCCGCAGGAACGATCGTCTCCTGCGGGCCGGACGTGTCCGTGCGCTCCGCCTCCGGGGCTACGTGAACGGCCCGCCGGAGTCGAGGACTCGGGCGGGCCGTTCGCGTGTGCGGGGCGGTGCTACTTCTTGGCGCCCTGGGCGGCGACGGCGGCGGCACCGGCGGCCGCGGCCTCGGGGTCGAGGTAGCGCGCCTCCCCGATCGGCTCGAAGTCCTCGTTCAGCTCGTAGACGAGCGGGATCCCGGTCGGGATGTTGAGCTCCGCGATGTCCGAGTCCGAGATGCCGTCGAGCGTCTTCACCAGCGCGCGGAGGGAGTTGCCGTGCGCGGTGATCATGACGGTCTTGCCCGAGGCGAGGTCCGGCTTGATGTCGGACTCCCAGTAGGGCAGCATCCGCTCGATCACGAGCTTCAGCGACTCGGTGCGGGGCAGGGCGTCGCCGAGGTCGGCGTAGCGCTCGTCGTGCGCCTGCGAGTACTGGTCGTCGTCGTCGAGCGGGGGCGGCGGCACGTCGAAGGAGCGGCGCCAGGTCTGGAACTGCTCGGGGCCGTACTCGGCGAGGGTCTGCGCCTTGTCCTTGCCCTGCAGGGCGCCGTAGTGGCGCTCGTTGAGGCGCCAGGAGCGCTTGACGTCGATCCACAGGCGGTCGGCGACCTCGAGGGCGATGTTGGCGGTCTGGATCGCCCGGGTCTGGCGCGACGTGTAGACGATGTCGGGGTGCAGGCCCGCCTCGGTCAGCAGCTCGCCGGCGCGCGTGGCCTCTGCGACTCCCTGCTCGGTCAGGCGCACGTCGACCCAGCCGGTGAAGAGGTTCTTCTGGTTCCACTCGCTGTTGCCGTGGCGCACGAGGATGAGGGTGTAGGTCTCGGACATGCGTCCAGCTTAGAGGCGGCCCCCTCGCCCGCGGATACGCTGGAGAGCATGCCCATCGGAGCCGTCACCCGCGGAACGACGGGCACGAACCGCCTCCGCCGGGTCGACCGCCGGCTCGCCGAGCTGCCCGTCCTGCGCAGCACCGCCTCCCCGCTCGTCGTCGATCTCGGCTTCGGGGCGAGCGCGGTCACCACGCTCGAGCTGCACCGCCGGCTCGTCCGGGCCGCGCCCGACGTCGAGGTGCTCGGCCTCGAGATCGAGCCCGCCCGGGTCGACACCGCTCGACGCCAGCTCGCCCGGGTGAGGGAGGGCGGCACGCCGTTCCCCGCGGACGCGCGCGTGCGCTTCGAGCGCGGCGGCTTCGAGGTTCCCCTGCCCGCGGGGCGGCGGGCGGGCGTCATCCGCGCCTTCAACGTGCTCCGCCAGTACGACGAGGACGCGGTGCAGGGAGCCTGGGCGACGATGACGGACCGCCTGCAGCCCGACGGCGTCCTGGTCGAGGGGACCTGCGACGAGATCGGCCGCATCTGCACCTGGATCGAGGTCGGCCGGGAGGGCCCGCGCTCGCTGACCCTCTCGCTCCGGCTCGCGGCGATCCCCTCGCCGATGACGGCGGCCGAGCGCCTGCCGAAGGCCCTCATCCACCGCAACGTGCCCGGCGAGGGCGTGCACGCCTTCCTCTCCGCCCTCGAGCGGGCGTGGACGCTGAACGCCCCTCTCGCCGTCTACGGTCCGGGTCAGCGGTGGATCGCGGCGGTCCGGGACCTCCGGCCGGAGTGGCCGGTCCTCGGCGGGCCGCGGCGCTGGCGCCTGGGCGAGGTGACGGTCGAGTGGGAGGCGGTCGCCCCCTCCTCCTGAGCGCCGGGCCTGAGCCCTGGGCCCCCTGAGCGCTAGGCGAGCGGGGGCAGGGCGGCCCGAGCCTCGGCGGGAGCGGCGCCGGTCGCCGTGAGCAGGTCGACGACGAGCGGGCGGAGCAGGACGAGCACCGTCTTCTCGGCGAGGCGCGCCTCCGGGATCAGCCGCTGGGGGTCGAGCGTGGTCGCGAGCAGCACGAGGTCCTGACGCGCCAGGGCGAGCACCGACGGATCGGCGACCGCGCGGCCGAGCAGCGCGATGCCCGGGCCGAGGGCGGCGACCGCTCCGGCGAGCGCCGGCCGCGGGGCGCCGTCCCCGACGAGGAAGTCGGTGCGGCGCGCGACGATGCGCAGATTCCGGGTCGCGAGGTCCAGCGCGGACAGCATCACGGCCTGGCGGGAGAGCTCGCCGCGGTGCCGACGGACGAACGGCGAGATCCGGGCGACGCCGGTCGCGGAGTCGAGCGCCGCGGTCCAGCCGTCGATGACCGGCTGCGTCCCGCGGATCCGCTCGAGGGCTGCGGTGGACGCCGAGGAGTCGCCCCGGCGGAGCGCCTCGGCCAGCTCCTCCACGGTCCGGCTGAGCGCGGTGAGGAGCCGATGCGCCTCGGCCCGCGCCGTGCGCAGCGGCGGGCGGGGCACGATCGCCGTGCAGAGCAGCGCCGCGAGCCCGCCGATCAGGCCGTCGACGCTCCGGGTGAAGACGCCTCCGTCCGGCGCAGGGAGGACCATCACCAGCATCGCCTGGGTCCCGGCGGCCACGGCGAACCCCGGCGAGGGCGAGAGGGCCCGGCCGAGCGTGAAGACGATCGCGAGGACGACGGCGAGCTGCCAGACGCCGCTCCCCCACAGCAGGAGCAGGACCTCGCTGGCCGTGATGCCGATGAGCATCCCCGTCGCTGTCTCGGCCACCTGCTTGGGGCGGGTGTCGCGCGCGATGCCGAGGCTCGAGATCGTGGCCGTCAGCGCCAGCACCGGCGCGGGGTGCCCGAGGACGAAGTGCGCGACGGAGTAGGCGAGGGTCGCCGCGAGCACGATCTGCAGCACTGCCGGGAGCGACGCCCCCGCGCGGGCGAGGGCGCGCGCGGGACTCAGCTCGGGGGTCCGGACGAGACCGCGCAGCCGCTCGGCCGCCCGGCCCCGCTCGGCGGGACGTGCGGCCACCACGGCGTGGCCTACCTGGTCGTCGCCCCGAGGCGGGGCAGGCGGGGCACTCCCGCCTCCGCTCCGGCTCCGGGCGGGACCACGACCTCCTGGGCCGCGGCCACGCGCAAATCGCCGGCCAGCACGGTCAGCTCGAGGTCCACCGGGACGCTCCGCTTGACGACCGCGAGGGCGACCGGTCCGTCCTCGTAGTGCCAGGCGCTGGAGGTGACCGTGCCGACCTCGACCGGCTCGCCGCCCTTGAGCGCCGTGACGACGTCGCCGTGGGCGGGGAGGACCGAGTCGGAGCCGTCGAGCTGCAGCAGGACCAGGCGCCGCGGCGGGTGCCCGAGGTTGTGCACCTTCGCCACCGTCTCCTGGCCCCGGTAGCAGCCCTTGGCGAGATGCACGCTCGAGCGGAGCAGGTCGAGCTCGTGCGGGATGGACCGCTCGTCGACCTCGGTCGCGTGGCGCGGGCGCCAGGCGGCGATGCGCAGGGCCTCGAGTGCGTCGACCCCGGCGAGGGCCACTCCCCTCCCGACGGCCGTCTCCGCGAGGGCCTCGAGGGCCGCTCGCGGGACCAGGACCTCGCGGAGCTCCCAGGAGGCCCCGGGGTGCTCTGTGGTCAGCGCGTACTGCCAGCCGCCCGGCTGGACCTGCGACCACGGGTCGCTCCAGACGACGGGCTCCTCGGCCAGGGACAGAGCGAGCGTCAGGGCCGGCCCGTCGCCGAGGGCGGCGAGGGTCGCGAAGTCGTCGGTGCGGTCGGCGACCTCGACGCGGAGCATGAAGCGCATCCGGTCGAGCCAGGCGGCCAGGCCGGCCGTCTCGTCGCGGTCGAGCAGGAGCCAGGCGGTCTCGCCGTCGTCGACGAGGCGGATGACGTGCTCGATCCGGCCGGTCGGGTCGAGCAGGAGCGTCTCGGCCGACGCGCCGGGAGCGAGGCGCGAGACGGCCTGGCTGGTGAGCGAGTCGATCCAGGTGAGACGGTCCGGCCCCGTGACGGTCACGACGCCGCGGCCGGAGAGGTCGACGAGCGCGGTGCCCGCGGCGAGAGCGCGCTGCTCGCGGAAGGGCTCGCCGTAGTGGGCGGCGACGCCGGGCTCGGCGGCGCTCGTCGTCGCGACCGCGCCCGGGGCTGCCAGGAGCGGGGAGAGCGCGTCAGTCGACACGGGCGAGCCGTCCGGAGGAGTGGGTCCGCAGGCCCTGGCCGAGCGCGGCGATGTCCCACGCCCAGAGCAGGTGGTCGTCGACCAGGCCGTAGAGGCGCGTGGCGGCGGCGTAGTCCTTCGCCGCGGCGGTGCGCATCACCGCGTCGGTCGCGAGGTCGATCCGCGGCCCCTTGACCTGGCCGAGGTAGAGCTCGCTGACCCCGTCCGGGTGCACGAGCGAGACCTCGATGTCGAACCCGCCGGCGGCGTTGCGCAGCGTCTCGACGGACTCCGCGTCGGGGAAGGCGGGTGCGCCGCGGCCGGGCAGCATTCCCGGGCCGGCGTCGGAGTCGGTCAGAGCGCGGCTGAGGCGCCAGTAGCCGGTCTCGGTGACCAGCGGCCGGGGCGCCTCCTCGGCGCCCTCCTCGATCAGCCACGTGTAGGAGTTGTAGTTGAGGTACGGGAGGCCGTCGTAGCTGAAGCTGATGCGATGGCCGAACTCGGCCTGGACGGAGTCGTCGCCGATCGTGTAGTCGATGACGCCCGAGCCCTCCCAGACGCCGAGCAGCCAGGACAGGGGGACGAGCTCGGGCGGCAGGCCCGACGGAAGCGAGATCACTCGGGCTCCGGCGGCGGCTAGCGCTGGCCGCGGTAGAGCTTGTAGACGACCACGCCGGAGACCCACGCGATGGCGAGGGAGGCGAGCCCGAGCAGACCGAGGTAGAAGAGTTCCAGGGCGAGAAGCATGCGCTCATCCTACCCGCCGCCTCCGACGCAGGGGCGGGGCGGACGCGACCGCTCAGGCGGTGCGGATCCGGGCGCTCGGGACGGGAGGGCGCGACTGCTCAGGCGGGGAGCAGGAGGGCGATCCCGCTCGCGACCGCGACCACGGCCATCGCTCCGACGATGCTCGTCATCGCGCGGAGGAGGTACCCCTCGGCGCGGGCCACGGCGAGCTGCACCGCGAAGGTCGCGAGCACGCAGCCGCCGAACGTCAGCGCGAGCCAGAGCTGCCGGGACTCCGGAGCGGCGATCGCCAGCGTCAGCACGGAGCCCGCGAGTGCGAGCGCCCAGATGACTCCGATGCCCACCCGATCCCTGCCCATCCGACAATTGTGCCCCAGGCGGACGCCCCTCCCGGCCCGCCGCTAGTATTGCGGGCAGACCAGTTCTGGAGGATCCGTGGCGCAGTTGTTGATACTGACCTCGGCGGGAGGCGCCGAGGTGCTCCCCGCACTGGGGCTCCTCAGCCACCGGACCCGGCAGATCCCCGCGGAGCCCGCCCAGCTCGTGAATGCCCCGAGCTGCGATCTGATCCTGGTCGACGCGCGGCAGGACCTCGCCAGCGCCAAGTCGCTCTGCAAGATCCTGACGACCACGGGCATCAACGTCCCCCTCATCCTCATCCTCACGGAGGGCGGGCTCACGGCCGTCTCGGCCGACTGGGGCGTCAACGACGTCATCCTCGACTCGGCCGGCCCCGCCGAGGTCGACGCCCGCATCCGCCTGGTGATCGGCCGGCTGGCGCAGGAGCAGTCGACCTCGCGCATCCAGGCCTCGGGCGTCGTGATCGACGAGGCCAGCTACTCCGCCAAGGTTCACGGGCGCCCGCTCGACCTCACCTTCAAGGAGTTCGAGCTCCTCCGCTTCTTCGCCACGCACCCCTCGCGCGTCTTCACCCGCGAGCAGCTGCTGAGCGAGGTGTGGGGCTACGACTACTTCGGCGGCACCCGCACGGTCGACGTGCACGTGCGGCGCCTCCGCGCGAAGCTCGGCGACCTGGAGTCGCTGATCGGCACGGTCCGCAACGTCGGATACCGCTTCAACGTGTACGAAGAGGACAATGAGCGAGTCGCTCAACCTGTCCGTTGAGGACCTGGCCGATCCCGCGGTGGCGGCCGGCCTCGAGCACCTGATCGGGCGCGCCGCCTGGTTCGACCACCAGCCCCCCTTCAGCGACCAGACCCTCGTCGACGCCCGGGCCGGCTCGCGCACCCTCCTCGTGGGGCTGCGCGCCGACGTGGTCGTGGCGGCGGCGATCCTCGGGCAGGGCGAGCTGGAGTTCGTCGTCGATCCGGAGTGGCGCGGGGTCGGCTTCGGCACCGCGACCCTGGAGCAGGTCCTCGCGAGCGGCCGGACGGGCCTGCTCGCCTGGGCGCACGGCGACCACCCCGCCGCCCGGGCCCTCGCGGCCTCCCACGGCTTCGCCCCGGTGCGCACCCTCCTGCACCTCGAGCTCGAGCCGCTCGCCGCCCCCGAGGTCCGCGTCCCCGAGGGCGTCGTCCTCTCGGACGCCCGCGACCTCGCTCCGGCCGAGTGGATCGCCCTGAACGCGCGGGTCTTCGCCGCGCACCCCGAGCAGGGGCGGATGACGGAGGAGGACCTGGCGGCCCGCCGCGCCGAGCCGTGGTTCGACGAGGGCGACTTCCTCCTGCTCCGCGACGCCGACGGCACGCTCCTCGGCTACGACTGGCTCAAGATCGAGCCCGGATCGACGACCGGCGAGATCTACGTCCTCGGGGTCGCCCCCGAGGCGGCCGGACGGGGACTCGGCCGCACCCTGCTGAACGCCGGGCTCGCGCGGATGCTCGAGCGCGGCTGCACCACGGCCGACCTCTACGTCGAGGCCGAGAACCGGTCGGCGGTGGCGCTCTACCGCTCGCTCGGGTTCACGGACGCCTCCGTCGACGTGCAGTACCTGCAGCGCGCCGCGCCGCTGCGCTGAGCCGGCACTCCTCCACAGGGCCTCCCCCGGCCCCGTTCATCCGGCATTCACGAGCGGCGGCGCGGAGCGGACGGACGCGGTGCCAGGATGGTCGCATGGACGGCGACAACCTGCTTCTCGAAGACGGTCTCAGCGATGACCTCGACGACGACTTCGACGACGAGGAGGAGCACTCGGACCCGCTCCTCCCCGACAACCGCTACCTCGACCGGGAGCTGAGCTGGCTCGCGTTCAACCAGCGCGTGCTCGAGCTCGCGGAGGATCCGCTGGTTCCGGCGCTCGAGCGGGCGAACTTCCTCGCGATCTTCTCGTCCAACCTCGACGAGTTCTTCATGGTCCGGGTCGCCGGCCTCAAGCGCCGCATCCTCACGGGGCTCGCCCTGCCGACGAACATCGGCCGCGTGCCGGTCGACGTGCTGACCGACATCTCGGAGAAGGCGCACCTGCTGCAGCAGCGCCACTCCCGAGCGTTCAAGGAGCTCGTCGAGCCCGCCCTGCGCGACGGCGGCATCGACCTCGTCCGCTGGGACGAGCTGAGCGACGCCGAGCGCACCGTGCTGGACGACTACTTCTCGGCCCAGGTGTTCCCGGTGCTGATGCCGCTCGCGGTCGACCCGGCGCACCCGTTCCCCTACATCTCCGGCCTCTCGCTCAACCTCTCGGTGCGGGTGCGGAACCCGAAGACGCAGAAGGTCGAGTTCGCGCGCCTCAAGGTGCCGCAGATGCTCCCCCGCTTCGTGCGGATCGCCGGCGTCGCGGCGCCGGGCGAGCCGATGCGGTTCATCTCGCTCGAGGACCTGATCGCCAACCAGCTGGACGACCTGTTCCCCGGCATGGAGATCCTCGACCACCACGTTTTCCGGGTGACGCGCAACGAGGATGTCGAGGTCGACGAGGACGAGACCGAGAACCTGATCAAGGCCCTCGAGAAGGAGCTGCTGCGCCGCCGGTTCGGCCCGCCCATCCGCCTCGAGGTCACCGACGACATGGACGACGAGACGCTGGGCCTGCTGGTCCGCGAGCTCGACATCACGACGCAGGAGGTCTACAAGCTCCCGGCCCCGCTCGACCTCAGCGGGCTCTTCAGCCTGCAGAAGATCGACCGCCCGGACCTGAAGTACCCCAACCACGTCCCGACGACGGCGGTGCAGCTCTCGCCCAGCGAGCCCAACCAGCGGCAGGACGTCTTCAAGGCGGTCTCCCGCGGCGACGTGCTCCTGCACCACCCCTACGAGTCCTTCGCGACGAGCGTGCAGTCGTTCCTCGAGCAGGCGGCGGCCGATCCGGACGTGCTCGCGATCAAGCAGACGCTCTACCGCACCTCCGGCGACTCCCCCATCGTCGAGGCGCTCATCGACGCGGCCGAGTCGGGGAAGCAGGTGCTCGCCCTGGTCGAGATCAAGGCGCGCTTCGACGAGCAGGCGAACATCTCGTGGGCGCGCAAGCTCGAGAAGGCGGGCGTGCACGTGGTCTACGGGCTCGTCGGGCTGAAGACCCACTGCAAGCTCGCGCTCGTCATCCGCCAGGAGAAGGGCGGAGTGCTCCGCCACTACTCCCACATCGGCACCGGCAACTACAACCCGAAGACCTCGCGCATCTACGAGGACCTCGGACTCCTGACGGCCGACCCCGAGGTCGGCAAGGACCTCACGCGCCTGTTCAACGAGCTCTCGGGCTACGCGATCGAGAAGAAGTTCAAGCGCCTGCTCGTCGCACCGCGCCACCTCCGGAAGGGCCTGCTCAAGCGGATCGCCGCCGAGACCGAGAACGCCCGCGCGGGGCGGCCCTCGGGCATCCGGATCAAGGTGAACTCGATCGTCGACGAGTCCGTGATCGACGCGCTCTACCGCGCCAGCCAGGCCGGCGTGCCGGTCGACGTCTGGGTGCGCGGCATCTGCGGGCTGAAGCCCGGCCAGGAGGGGCTCTCCGAGACCATCCGCGTGCGCTCGATCCTCGGCCGCTACCTCGAGCACTCCCGCATCTTCAGCTTCGTCAACGGCGGCGAGCCGGACGTCTTCATCGGCAGCGCCGACATGATGCACCGCAACCTCGACCGCCGCGTCGAGGCTCTGGTGCGGATCGTCGAGCCGGCGCACCTCAGCGAGATCGACGACATGTTCGAGCGGGCGATGGACGAGCGGACCGCCTCCTGGTGGCTCGGCCCGGACGGCGACTGGACGCGGCACCACCTCGATGAGGAGGGCGCTCCGCTCGCCGACCTGCAGAACCAGCTGATGCAGCACATCACCCATCGCAAGCGCGCGGCGACACGGTCCGCCAACCGGGCCTCCAGCCGCTGACGCCCGTGACGGGCACCGTCTACGCAGCAGGAGCGGTGTGCTGGCGGATCATCGAGGGCCGCCCGCACATCCTCGTGATCCACCGGCCGCACCGCCGGGACGTCAGCCTGCCCAAGGGCAAGGTCGACGCGGGCGAGTCCCTCCCGGAGACCGCGGTCCGCGAGATCCGCGAGGAGACCGGGCTCTCGGTGGCGCTCGGGGTGCCGCTGGGGTGCACCGAGTACACGCTGCCGAGCGGGCGCCCGAAGGCCGTCTACTACTGGGCGGCGCAGGTGACCGAGAAGGCCGTCCTGGCGTCCGACTTCCTCCCGAACGACGAGGTCGAGGCGCTCGAGTGGGTGACGCTGAAGCGGGCCCGGAGCTACCTGACCTATTCGCACGACGTGACGATCGTCGACGAGTTCGCCCGGATCGCCGCACGCGGTGCGCTCGAGACCTTCGCGATCGTGGTCCTGCGGCACGCGAAGGCGGTGCCCGCCTCCTCCTGGGACGGCCGCGACTCCACCCGCCGCCTCACCGGGCGCGGCCGGGTCGAGGCCGCTGCCGCCGCTCAGGCCGTGGCCGCCTGGCGCCCGCGCCGCCTCGTCTCGAGCACCGCCAAGCGCTGCCGGTCGACCATCGCCCCGCTGTCCGGTCTGGTCAGGAAGCCGGTCAAGCTGCGCGACGACCTCAGCCAGGAGGCGCACGAGCAGGGCACCGCCGACGTCCGCGCCCTGGTCGGCAAGCGGGTCCGCGCCCGCCGCACCGCCGTCCTCTGCAGTCACCGGCCGGTGATCCCCGAGATCCTGCGCGAGATCGCCCTCGCCACGGCGACTCCTCTCGGCGCCTACCTCGACGAGGCGGCAGCGCTCCCGACCGGGGGCTTCGCCGTGGTGCACCTCTCCACCGGCCACCCCGGCTCCGGCATCGTCGCGATCGAGACGCACACGCCGCTGGCCTGACCGCCCGGGCGCGCTGCGCGACCGGCTCGACGGGTCCGTCCGCACCGGGCCGGTCGCGCAGCCGGGACGCGCCCGTCGCACCGCGCCTTCCCCGCGGCCCCGTCGCTCCGCAATCCCCGAGGCGGACCCGTTCACCGCGCGTTCACCGAGCGGTCGGTGCCAGGACACGACCCCTCCGTACTCTCGCTCGCGGGCTGCACCAGGCCCTGTTCTGTTTTCCACGCTTTCCTACCCGAAAGGGATACTTGTGAGATTCTCGCGTCTCGGCCAGGCGGCCGTCGTCGCCGCCGTCGCAGCGATCACGCTGACCTCCTGCGCTGCCAACGAGGCACCGGCCGCAGGCGGCAGCTCCGGCTCCGCCACCACCTCCACGCTCTCCGGCACCATCACCGGGATCGGCTCGTCCGCTCAGGGCACCGCGCAGACCACCTGGGCCGCCGCGTTCCAGACCGCGAACCCCGAGGTCACGGTCAACTACGACCCGCAGGGCTCCGGCGCCGGCCGCACCAACTTCATCGACGGCGCCGCCGACTACGCCGGCTCCGACTCCGCGCTCAAGGACGAGGAGCTCGCGGGCACCTTCGCCGCGTGCGCCCCCGACACCAAGGCGATCGACCTCCCGGTCTACATCTCGCCGATCGCGGTCATCTTCAACGTGGAGGGCGTCGACGAGCTCAAGCTCGACGCGGCCACCATCGCGGGCATCTTCAAGGGCACCATCACCTCCTGGGACGCCCCGGAGATCAAGGCCCTGAACCCCGACGCGACCCTCCCGTCGGCGAACATCACCTCCGTGCACCGCTCGGACGACTCGGGCACCACGCAGAACTTCACCGACTACCTCGCGGCCACCGCGAGCGACGTCTGGGACGCTCCCGCCGCGCAGACCTTCCCGTACCAGAGCGGTGACGGCGCCAAGGGCACCTCGGGTGTCGTCGACGCGGTCAAGAACGGCACCAACACGATCGGCTACGCCGACGAGTCCGGCGCCCAGGGCATGGACATGGCGCAGCTGAAGGTCGGCGACGCGTTCTCGACCATCTCGGCCGACGGAGCCGCGGCGGTCGTCGCCGCCTCGCCCATCGCCGACGGCCGCGAGGACAACGACCTCGCGATCAAGATCGACCGCACCGGCACCGAGGCGGACGCCTGGCCGATGGTCCTGGTCAGCTACCTCATCGTGTGCCAGGAGTACGCGGACGCCGACAAGGGCGAGGTCGTCAAGTCCTTCGCCTCCTACGTCGCGAGCGAGGAGGGCCAGGAGGCCGCCGCCGCTCAGGCCGGCTCCGCTCCCCTGAGCTCCGAGCTCGCCTCGACCGTCGCCACGGCGATCGAGTCGATCAAGTAGTCCCACCGGCAGGGCCCGTCTCGCAGCACGATCCGCGGGACGGGCCCCGCCTGTGCCGGGCTCGACCCACCGGACGCCCCCTCCGAGCCCTAGCATCTCCCTGTGCGCCCCGCCGAAAACCTCGTCTGAAGAGAGTCCCCTGGAATGGCAACTGAGACCGTCGTCCGCCCGAAGGCGAAGGTGCGTGTCGGAGATCGGGTCTTCTCGATCTCGACCGTCGCCGCCGGTTCCCTCATCCTCCTCGTCCTCGCCGCCGTCGCGATCTTCCTCATCGCGCAGTCGATCCCCGCGTTCACCGCGCCGGCCGGCAGCCTCCCCGGCGACGCGACGAGCTTCTGGGCCTACGTCGGCCCCCTGGTCTTCGGCACGGTCTGGTCGGCGGTGATCGCCCTGGTGATCGCCCTGCCGCTCTCGATCGCGATCGCCCTCTTCATCTCGCACTACGCGCCGCGCCGCATCGCGATGGCCCTCGGCTACGTGGTCGACCTTCTCGCCGCCGTCCCCTCGGTGGTCTTCGGCCTCTGGGGCGCGACCGTGCTGGCGCCGATGGTGCAGCCCTTCTACCTCTTCCTCAACGTGAACATCGGCTGGTTCCCGCTCTTCGGCGGCCAGGCGTCGGGCACCGGCAAGACGATCCTCACCGCCTCGGTGGTGCTGGCCGTCATGGTCATCCCGATCATCACCGCGGTCTGCCGCGAGATCTTCCTCCAGGCCCCGCGCCTGCACGAGGAGGCGGCGCTCGCGCTCGGCGCGACCCGCTGGGAGATGATCCGCATGGCCGTCCTGCCCTTCGGCGCTCCGGGCATCGTCTCGGCCGCCATGCTCGGCCTCGGCCGGGCCCTCGGCGAGACGCTCGCCGTCGCGATGGTGCTCTCGCCCGCGACGGTCGTCTCCTTCCTCCTGCTCACCTCGCAGAACTCGAACACCATCGCCGCGAACATCGCGCTGCAGTTCCCGGAGGCGAGCGGAGTCGGCGTCAACGTCCTCGTCGCCTCGGGCCTCATCCTCTTCGTCATCACCCTCGTCGTGAACTCGGTCGCGCGGTTCATCGTCAACCGCCGCAAGGCCTTCTCGGGAGCCAATTGATGTCCGCCGCCACCTCGTCGATGCCCTTCTCGCTGCAGGCGGGCAAGCTGCCCAAGGGCACCCCCTGGATGCTGCTCGTCGGCAGCTGGGTCGTGTTCGCCGCCGTCTTCCTGATCCTCCAGGCGGCCGGCATGATGAACGACTTCAGCCTCGTCGGCGCGATCTTCTGGGGCACCGTCCTCTTCGACGTCGCGATCTACGTGGTCTCGCGCCTGGTGGAGGGCGGCCGCAAGGCCGTCGACCGCCTCGTGACCTCTCTGGTCGCGACCGCGTTCATCATCGCGCTGCTCCCGCTGATCTCCCTGCTCTACACGGTCGTCTCCAACGGAGTCGCGCGGTTCGATCCGCTCTTCTTCTCCTCGTCGATGCGCAACGTCATCGACGCGGGCGGCGGCGCGCTCCACGCGATCATCGGCACGCTCGAGATCACGGCCATGGCCGCGCTGATCTCGGTGCCGATCGGCCTGCTCACCTCGATCTACCTCGTCGAGTACGGCCGCGGCCACCTCGCCCGGGCGATCACCTTCTTCGTCGACGTGATGACGGGCATCCCCTCCATCGTCGCGGGCCTGTTCGCCTACGCGCTCTTCGCGCTGCTCCTCGGCCCCGGCGTCCGGATGGGCTTCGCCGGCTCGATCGCCCTCGCCGTGCTGATGATCCCCGTTGTCGTCCGCTCGTCGGAGGAGATGCTGAAGCTGGTCCCGAACGAGCTGCGCGAGGCGTCCTACGCCCTCGGCGTGCCGAAGTGGCTGACCATCGTCAAGATCGTGCTGCCGACCTCCATCGCCGGCATCACGACGGGCATCACCCTCGCGATCGCCCGCGTCATCGGCGAGACCGCCCCGCTGCTCATCGTCGCCGGCTTCACCGCGTCGATGAACTACGACCTCTTCAGCGAGCGGATGATGACCCTCCCGGTCTTCGTCTACACGCAGTACGCGAACCAGGGCCCCGACGCCGAGGCGTTCCTCAACCGGGCCTGGACCGGCGCGCTGGCCCTCATCCTGATCGTCATGGCGCTGAACCTGGTCGCCCGCCTGATCGCGAAGATCTTCGCCCCCAAGCTCGGCCGCTGACACCCACCACTCGGCTCCGGCCGGAATCCCCGAAGGAAGCAATGTCCAAGCGCATCGAGGTCAACGACCTCAACGTCTACTACAGCCAGTTCCTCGCGGTGGAGGGCGTCTCGCTCGCCATCGAGCCCCGCACGGTCACCGCCTTCATCGGCCCGTCCGGCTGCGGCAAGTCGACCTTCCTCCGCACGCTCAACCGCATGCACGAGGTCATCCCCGGCGCACACGTCGAGGGCGAGGTCCTGATCGACGGCAACAACCTGTACGGCCCGGGCGTCGACCCGGTGCAGGTCCGCCGGCAGGTGGGCATGGTCTTCCAGCGCCCCAACCCGTTCCCGACGATGTCCATCCGGGACAACGTGCTGGCCGGCGTCAAGCTCAACAACCGCCGCATCTCGAAGTCGGACGCGGACGCGCTCGTCGAGCGCTCGCTCCAGGGCGCGAACCTCTGGAACGAGGTGAAGGACCGCCTCGACAAGCCGGGCTCCGGTCTCTCCGGCGGCCAGCAGCAGCGTCTGTGCATCGCCCGCGCGATCGCCGTCTCCCCCGACGTCCTCCTGATGGACGAGCCCTGCTCGGCCCTCGACCCGATCTCGACTCTCGCGATCGAGGACCTCATCGAGGAGCTCAAGAACGACTACACGATCGTCATCGTGACCCACAACATGCAGCAGGCCTCGCGCGTCTCGGACCGCACCGCGTTCTTCAACATCGCGGGCACCGGCAAGCCGGGCAAGCTCATCGAGTACGACGACACCGCGACGATGTTCTCGCGGCCGTCCGTCCAGGCGACCGAGGACTACGTCTCGGGCCGCTTCGGCTGATCCGCCGCAGACGAGAGCGAGCCGCGTCCCTCCGGGGTCGCGGCTCGCTCTCGTTCCACCGCGTTCCCTCCGGGAACGAGAAGAGCCGCACTCCGTCAGGGGAGTGCGGCTCTTCTCGTGTTCGGGCCGTCAGGCGATGTCGATCGCCAGTATCGGATCGGTGGTCGGAGTCGGCGAGCCGCCGGCGTCCTCGACCGTCACGGCGACGACTCCGCCCTCGGTCAGGCTCCCCTCGAGCGGGGCCACGGTGCTGCCCTCTCCCCCGTCGAACGTCCCTGCGGCGACCGGACCGGATGAGCCGATGTACCAGAGCTCGTAGGTCTTGTCCTCCGGCAGCGGCGCCAGGTCGTCCACCACGAGGGCGGAGCGGCCGAGCGAGCTCGACCAGACCAGCGTCGCCTGCTCGCCGGTGGCGACCGTGCCGGTCGTCTCCTGCGCGTCGGGGGCGCTGCGGATCTGCTCCAGAGCCGTCTGCTGCTGCGTCTGGCCGGGGCCGGACGAGAGCAGCGGCGGAAGGGTCACTCCGCCGACCACGATCACCGCGGCGGCCGCGGCCGCCGAGAGGTAGACCGCGGGGCGGGCGAACCATCGGCTCCGGGCGCGGTTCGCGGCGCTGCCGCCACCGTCCCGGCGAGCCGTCGGACCGCTCCGCTCGCCCTCGGAGGCGACGGGGACCAGACGGGGCGCGGCGGGCGCCTCGTGGTCCTCGTCGGGCTCCTCCAGCGGCAGCTGCGGAGTGGTGGCGATGAGCGCCATCAGGTCGGCCTTGAAGCCCGGCGAGGGCTCCACGGCGGGTGCGTCGGCGACCAGCGCCTCCGCCACCTCGGCGAACGCGTCGGCCTCGCCGCGCGCCTCCGGGTGCTCGGAGAGGAAGCGCTCGTAGCGCTCCTGCTCCTCGGGCGTCAGGATGCCCAGTGCGTGACCCGCCGCGAGATCGCGCGGGTCGTCCATCCCGTCGGGGAGTCGCACATCGTTCACAGGGCCACCCCCATCTCTTCTCGAAGTCTGATCATTCCGTCACGCAGGCGTGTCTTGACGGTTCCCACGGGGCACTGCAGGATCCCCGCGATCTCGCTGTGCGAGTATCCGCCGTAGTAAGCGAGCTGCAGCGCCTGCCGCTGCAGTTCCGTCAGGCGGCCCATGGCGGCCGCGACCTTCTCGTGCTCGAGGGACACCTCCGCCTGCTCGGAGACCTGGTCGTAGTCGCGTCCGAGGTCTCGGATTCCGATGCGCATGTCCCGATCACGGCCGGCTTGAGCCGCGCGGACCCTGTCGATGGCCCTGCGGTGTGCCATCGTGAGGATCCAGGTCGTCGCGCTCCCTTTATTCGGAGCGAAACGCCCAGCGGTTTGCCAGATCTCGAGGAAGACCTCCTGGGCCACCTCCTCGGACTGGGAGCGGTCGACGAGGACGCGGATGATCAGGCCGAGGACCCGGCCGGCCATCTGGTCGTAGAGCGCGGCGAACGCGGCCTGCTCTCCCCCGGCGATGCGCTCGAGGAGGACAGCCGCCTCCGCTGTGGTGTCGTCCGTCATCAGCCCCGCCTCGCCCGCGCCCGGGCTGAAAGATTCCGCGTCATCCAGAAGGCTGTCACGGCCAGGCCTGCAACGACGACCGACACCTCGATCGGATGCGTCACGAATCGGACATCCAGCGCCAACGTGCCGATCGGCACGAGCGCAGGGTCGCCCAGCCGGGGGGCCAGCCAGAGCGAGATCACGGCCACCGCCGCAGCGGTGATGCCCGGATAGCTGCGCGGGCGGATGAGGACCCAGAGCCCGGCGAGCACGTCGAGGACCGCGAGGACGCGCATCACCGTGCCCTGCGAGAGCGAGACCCCCGCGGCGAACTGGGCGCCCTCCGCGTCGTCGACGCTCGGCGCGGCGAGGAGGTAGAGGGCGGCGACGACCAGCAGCCCCGCCCCTGCCCAGACGCGCGCGCCGATCCGGAGAGCTCTGCTGTTCTTCATTCCGCTGGCGCCTGTCTGTGGGGACTCGGGCGAGGATCGACTCCTCCTGGGCCCTCGCCTCGCGCACCGTGGCGGCGATGCGAGCAGAGAAGGGGCCGGACCGCAGGAACGCCTCTCGGCGCGAGGCCGCTCGAAGCGGCTATAAGTGGAGCCCGGGGTTACTGCGATCCGGCTTCCGCCAGTCTACCAAAGGCCTCCGCGGTGGCGGCGAGCGGCGTTCGCAGTGGGTGAACGCGGGTTGCGCGTCACTCCAGGGAGTCGCTCCGCCACAGCCGCGCGCAGCTCACGAGCTCGGCCGCGGTGGTCGAGAGGCGCAGGGCGCGGGTGGTCAGCTCGCTCGCCCGGGCGGGGTTCACCGGCTCCACGTCGTCGGCGACCGAGACGGCTCCGGAGGCGCTCACGCGGCAGAACGCCGCGGCGCGGTCCAGTGCCACCGCGAAGTCGCCGTCGAAGACGCCGCGGAGGATCCGGTCGGCCAGCTCGGTGATCTCGGCCGGCCCCGTGGGAGTGCTGGCTCCGGCGACCACCGGGTCGATCGTGGCGGACAGCTCGACTCCGCGCTGGTAGAGGAAGCTCGTGCTCTCCGGGTCCTGCCGGATGACCAGCCGCAGCAGGTAGATCCGCCAGAGGGCGCCCGGCAGGCTCGCCGCGCTGGAGCGCGCCCAGAGCTCGGCGAGCGCGTCGATGCCGTTGTGGTCGGTGTACTCGACCAGGCGGTCGATGACCACCGGGTCGGGGTCGTTCCGGACACGGCTCAGCAGCGCGATCGCGGTCTCGTGGGCGACACGGCTGATCTGCGCCGGGTCCTCTCCTCCCTGGAACGCCTCGAAGACGTGGGAGGGGAACTTGGTCGGCTTGTGGAAGCCGTCTGTCATGGGGCCGCCTTCCGCGGTCGTGCGCGCGGACGCTCTCGCGCTCGCGCTCCGTAGGGGGTTCGAGGAGGGTAACGCCCACGGCTGGACGGGTATGCCCGCGCGGAGGACGCGGTCCGCTCCGGGATCGTCCGCGGTCCGGGCCGCACCTGCTCCGGGCCGCACCTGCTCCGGGGGCGTCGACGGCCCGCTACCCTGGAGCGCGCGGGCCTCTAGCTCAGTTGGCAGAGCAGCGGACTTTTAATCCGCGGGTCGTCGGTTCGAGCCCGACGGGGCCCACCACTAACGGCGCGGAAGTAGTGCTCTTTCAGCGGCCCGGTCAGGCAGCAACCCCTCCCAAAACCCTCGAGATGCGTGCGTCGCTGTACAATCCGGCGTCCCTGTACGATCTGACTGTTTGGAATGCCCAACAGAGGAGCGCGGCGCGTGCCTGAGCTACGAATTAAGAACCTTGGTCCCGTGCGGAAAGCTCTCGCGAAGGCGGCGCGAACCGACGAAGCCACAGCAGCAACTGTCGTGGATAGGTACGTTGAGCTGCGGCCTGGGCTGCAGGACAAGCTCGAGGCCGAGCGTCACCATCTGCTCACCGGGCGCCGAGGGACCGGTAAGTCCACATTGCTCTTCGTGTTGCGTCATCACCTGAAAGAGCAGGGTGTGTCGGTTTTGACCATTGACATGGAAAAATTCAATGGTCGAAAGTATCCCGACGTGCTGATTGAGGTACTCATCGAGCTTCTCAGCTCTATTCGCCCGAGGTGGAATCCCTGGTTTCTAGGACCAAAATACAAACTCCGCCGCAGAAGCCGTCGACTCGAGCGCGTCCTCCAGACAATGCTGAGCGATCCGCAGGCACTTACACACACGCTGTCCCGGCAACAGTCGAGATCTCGAGGGGCTTCAATGGATGTTGCGATCAACGCAGTCTACGAGGAACAGCGAGCGAAGTTATCGGCTAAAGGCTTGAAGGAGAGAACCGAAGGTCGAAGCGAGTCTGCTCAATATGAGGTGTTGAAGATTGATCGCCTCAAATCGTTGGCGAACGATACTTCGAAGCTCATAGGTCAGATCATCCAGAAGTCAAGCAATGGAAGCGCAGTAGTCTTTCTGGATGATTACTATTTCGTTCCGTATGATGACCAGCCGTTCGTCCTTTCGTACCTTCACCAAGTCTGCAAAGGGACCGGGATTTGGCTGAAGGTCGGAGGAGTAGGTTCACGTCTGAAGCCATATGTCGACGGTAATCCGCCGGTTGGAATGGAGCCTAGCCAGGACATCAGCGAAGTCGCGCTTGATGTCACATTGGCAGAGTTCAATACAGCTCAACGGTTTCTCGAGGCGATGCTAGACGGCGTGATCCACCCACATGTGAGTACGAAGGATCTCTTCACCGAAGATGCCCGAGCGCGGATGATCCTGGCCTGTGGAGGGGCGGTGGCGCGAGACTACATCACATTGACAGAGGGAGCCCTTGACGAGGCCGTCGAGCGAATGAGCAAGGGTGGTGACTACACCGACGAGAGTATCGTCAAGATCTGGGCGGTTGACATCCAGAGCGCCGTCAAGAAACAAATGAACATCAAGGAAAAGGAAGCCTTCCAGCGCGACGCAGGATCAGACGCATCAGCGCTGAGCAATCGATGGAACGACATATGTGATTTCGTCCGGTCAACAGATGACCTCTTCATCCTCGTGCCTCAGGCAGACCTAGAACGCGAGCCTTGGGGAAAAGAAGTACAACAACTGGAAAACCTTCGACTGATCCATCGAATCAAAGATACAATTCCTAATGCTAAGAGCTGGCAGGGCGTTAAGACAATGGTCTTCATGATCGACCTTGGCCAGTTGCCCAATGTGAGACTGAGCAAAAAGATTCCCCAATTTTGGTCCAGCGTGGCAGATTTCAACAGCTTAAGGCGGGCAGCGTGGGTCTACACCCCTGACTGGAGGCAGGATCCGACGACGGCGCTGGCACCCACGGCGAATATCGCCTCTCCGCCCTCGGTCGCCACAAGTCCTGCGTTCGAGCCAAATGATTCGAAGACTACCGAGCAGTAAAGGCGTCGAACTTGGCGATGTGTAAGGTGTAGTCGGTTGCGTAGAGGTGGGCATAGATTGTGTCCGTCGTGGTCACGCTCGAGTGCCCGAGCCACCGGCTCACCTCGTACGGCTGAAACCCGGCCGCTAGCCATAGCGACGCGGCGGTGTGGCGGAGGTCATGGACGCGCATGTCCGGCAGCTTCGCGGCGGCGAGCGCGGGCGGAAGTAGTTCCGCCGGAAGCTCGCGTTGTCCATCACCCGCGAGTAGTCCGGCGCGTGCTTCCCGCCGACCGCCCGGCCCGGCCTGAACAACGCCGACGGGTCGCCGGAGTGCGGGTGCTGAAGAAGGTACCGGCGGAGGTCCCGGATGAGTCCGCTGTGCATGAGCCGGACGTCGCGGGTCGAGCGCTTCGATTTGGGCGTGCCGGCCACGCACTCCCCCGCGACGTGCTGCATCGTCTGAGGGACTTGTACGTGGCCTTGGGTGACGTCGACGCCCTGGACGCGGAGCCCGGCTAGCTTGCCTGCACGGAGGCCCGTGTACGCGGCGGAGCGGACCAGCAGATCGTACGGCCCCGAATCGGAGAGCTTTCCGGCGAGCGCTTCGACCTGAGCCGTCGTGAGTAAGGTCGGCGCGACCTGACCAGCGTCGTGATTCTTCGGCAGCTTCACCCCGTCGCGGGGGTTGTAGGAGATGAGCCGGTCGTGGAGGGCGTGCCTACAGACCTTCCGGAGCGCGACGTAGCAGTGGTGAACCGTCATCGGCGCCAGGCCTTCGGCGTGCAACTCCCCGATCCACGTCTGGACTTCGGCTCGCGTGAGGGTCGCTATCCGTCGTTTCCCAAACCGCGGCAGCACCCGGCCCGAGTAGAGCAACTCCGCCGACCGGTAGGTGCGAGGCTTGAGCTCCGGCTTACTCGCTGCGAGCGAAGCCGTCACGACCTCCGCGACGGTCTTCGAGTTCTTCACGAGCGGCTCGGTACTCGCTCCTTTTTCCAACTCCGACTCGACTTTCAAGGCGAACCGTTCGGCCTCGCGCTTCGAGAGGAAGGTGCGCTGCTTGCACCCGCCGTTCCCGTCGCGCCACCGGCACTCGTACGCGGTCCCGCCCTTCCGCTCGACCGCTCGGACGTTCGCCATCAGATTGCCCTTCGGAGTTCGTGGTCGTGAGCGAAGGTGCCGAGCGGCCGCTCCTTCTCGGTAGGGTGCTGCCAGACGTATCGGCAGAAGATCGTTCGGGTCGCGCGACGGTAGATGTTCGCGCGAGAGATGCGGGTGACGACGGCCGGGTGGTCGCGGCTCTCGATGATGACGTCGCCGACCTTTAAGCGGGAGGCGGCTACGTATCGGATGTGCGGCCGGTACTCGATCCGCATGTCGGGGTTAGGAGGTGGCGGCGCGACGTAGAGGCCCGCTGCGAGCGGCGGCGGGCGAGAACTTCACGCGGACACCTCCGCCTTCGTCGCCCAGCGCCGGACAACCCCGCCGATCAAGGAGTGTGTCCATCGAGCGGCTCCGCTCGACGTGGGGACGTCGTCCGCGTTCAGGCTGCGGGCGATCGCCGACAGCGACGCACCGGCGGCCTTCCGCTTGAGGATGAACGCTTGGAAATCTGCGCGTATGGTCGAGGGCTTCCCGAGCTGGATGCCGCGGGCGCGCTTCAAGACCAGCGCCGCCTTCGTCCGCTCCCCAATCATCTCCCGCTCCCACTGCGCTATCTGCACGACCATCCGGGCGATCGGGCGCCCGGTCGCGGTGCTGGTGTCGAGGTCGAAGTCGAGGACGGCGATCGACCAGCGCTGACGCCGCGAGACGGCGAGCAGCTCCCCAAAGTCCATGACCGGCCGCGAGAGCCGGTCGAGCTTCGCCGACATTAGCCCGTCGGCGATCCGATCCTGTCCCGTCCGAAGCGCCGAGAGAGAGGATTGCAGCCCGGGGCGGTCGGTGGACTTTCCGGAGATACCGTCGTCCTCGTACAACCCGACCATCTCCCACCCGTTTCGCTCTTCGACGAGAAGGATCGCGGCGCCCGTTCCAGCGCCCTTCGTCCACGGCGGCGTCGAACGCGACCGAGCACGGCGGTACGGACGACGGCTCGAACCCGCTCTCGAGCGCGTGGCACTCGATGTCGGCCGCAGAGCAACGCCCGAGATCGTCCGGCAGCGCGGCGACCGCTCTCCCTCGAGCGAGACCGCGGCGGACCGAGTCCGCCGCACGCAGGCGGGCGGATATATTGGCCAAAGCGCACGCTGAGCACCCAGCCCGGGCCGCTCCTAGTCATGTGCGGAGTAGCCTTACTCCACCAGGCGGCTGGCCGTTCTCTCCCTCCCATACATCGGCCGTGTCGAGAACGGCAAGTGAAACGTCACTTTCGGCTCCAGCCTTGGTCAGTCCGAAGTGCTAAAGATCGCGTCCGAGCTTCTCCTCGGCGCTTCGCCACCACTGATCAGGTAACGGAGATTCGGCAAGCCGGAAATGATGGCACGACGGGCAGTACCAACCGATCTGATGGCCAATCGGAGCCAGCCGCGCAGAATCACCGCAGTTCGGGCAAGGCCTCGGCTCGTCGTACTTTGAGAAGTCCAAAGCGTAACCACTGTCGACTCGGTCCGTTGTCTGAGAGAGCTCCTCCCAGCGACGCCTCTTAGCCTTGGCGCTCCTCGAATCTCCTCTCACCCAGTCGACGTTCTTTTGGCGCCTGACGTGGCCGGACGCCAGGAGTAGGTCGGCTGCGGTCGAGGGATCAATCCGAAGTCGTCGCGCGACCTCCGATTGGGGCCAGACGGCCTTCGTGTCCAGAAATTCGGTAAGCGCCCAGGGTGCGTCCATCCCAGTATCTGAAAGCTGACGGACGGCCAGTCGCGCGGCCCGTTCTAGCGTCGCCCTTGTGATTTTTTTGGCGGCGACATCTCGTCCGATATCGATGCCCAGCCCCGCTGCAAGGTCGGGCAGCAAAACCACCCCCTGGTCCAGGAGCCACTTCACGATGTCGACGACGACCCAGCCGCGGCCAAGCCCTTCGTTAAATTCCAGGTTGACTACCTGGACGGAACCCTGGACGTATCCGGCTTCACTGGCGCGACGAAGGTCACCGTACGTGACGTCGCCCATCGCGAGGTCGGTCTTGAAGACTTCGCCCCCACCCCCCACCCCGCACCCCGAACGCAGGCCACTGCGACGTCCCTTCGCTGTCTTCAAGGCTGCTCACGAGATATGCAAGCCTGTTCAACTCACGAGTCTCAGACCTGTACCCTGCGATTTGAACTGATCTCATAGTCAAGGATTGAATCGGCTCATTGTCCTCGACCGTTAAAGACACAACAAGAAACTTAGACCCGGCCTCACTCTCGGTCCAGCCGTCAGCGGGGTGCCGCCATATTCTGATCTTATCCATCGTCTGCATAGGTGAAGGATAGAGGTTATGTGACGGGTAGACCACTGCCCAAACCCGCGAACTTCTATGGCCACCAATTGCACTGCACCGTGCTGATCCGAGCCGCGCAGAGGTCCGCCGCGGCTACCTCGCCGCACGGCACCTAACCCAGCATTTGCACGAATGGCGACCTGCGGTGCGTCCGGCTGGTGTTGGATTACCAGCGGGCGAGCGGGGAGACCGTCCCTCGAGCCGCGGGTCGTCGGTTCGAGCCCGACGGGGCCCACCACTCGACCGCCTGGTCGCGCTTTCCGGACAGTGCCAGGGCCCAGCCAGGTCGCCGCACTACCGTGCAGAGGTGCTGACCGTCCTCCGCGTCCTCCTGCGCCGGCCTCGGCTGTGCGAGGCGTGCCGCGTCCGGCCGGCCCGCCGCCGTGACCCGTTCTGCTCGACGGACTGCGCGAAGACGTACTACCTCTACCTCTGACGCCTCGTCCGGGCCGCGGTGCTCCGCGACGGCGTCACTCGTGGCAGAGCGACCACACCTCGTCCGGGTAGTCGCGGACCTTCTCGCCGACGAGCAGGCGCCAGCGGCCGTCATGGTGCTCGAGCAGGCGGCCGGTGACGACCTCCGAGAGCCAGTCGGAGTCGATCCGGTACCAGCGGACGAGGCGGACGGTCGTCGCGGTGTGCGAGACGCGAGTCGTCATCGCGGGAGTCCCTTCTCGAGGAGGGAGCGGGGTGCTGGAACCAGCGCGGCGTTCGACGCGCGAGCGGGGGGATGACCCGCACCGGGACGACTCCGTTGTCGACCGGCCGGGAGACTGCGGCGGGCATCCGGCGGACCGGATGCCAGGAACTCTAGACGACCGCGCGGACGGTGTCTGTCCCGTCGCCGGTCACAGCGGAGCGGCTCCGTTCAGCGGACTCAGGGCTGGACGGTGCAGCCGGCCGGGCGCGTCTGCCGGAACGCGGTCGCTTCGCGGGTGCGGGAGCGGAGCCTCCTCGCGCGGCGGCGGAGGAGTCGCTCGCTCGGGCCGAAGGCGCCGGATTCGAGGAGCTGGCGGAGGGACAGGGTCACCTGCCGGGCCAGACGGGGATCGATGCGGCCGGGGATCCGGATCGCGTCGATGAGGTCGAGGGCGTTGCGCGTGGTGCGGGAGATCGCCATGACGGAACCCTAGGGACGCCGGGGCGCGGTGTGCGCGCCCCGGACGGGGGCGCCGACGGGGACTGATGCTCAGCCCCGGGGCGCCCCGGCGGGATCAGTCGTGCCCGTTGCTCCCGTCGCCACGGCCCGTGGAGGACTGCAGGCGGTCGATGTGCTCGGAGGCCTGGGCCTTGGTGAGGTCGGCGGGCAGGGTCTCGCCCGCCTCGCGCGCGAGGGTGTCGAGGTAGCTGCGCTGCGGGCCGGTCATCGGCTCGTCGCCGGTGACCCAGTCGGACGGGTCCTTGCTGGCGCTGGTGTCGCTGCCGTCGTCGGCACGGGCGCCGAGGACGTCGCCCTCGGTCTTGACATCGGGATCGGTGGTGTTGTCATCGCTCATGGTGCGACCGTACGCCCGACCACCGACGCCGACGAGGGCTTGCGGAGCGGGCCCGGGCGCCCCGCTTCACGAGCCGAGCAGCGCGTGCGCGACGGTGAAGATGACCAGCCCGGCCAGGGAGCCCACGACGGTGCCGTTGATCCGGATGAACTGGAGGTCCTTCCCGACCTGCAGCTCGAGCTTCTCGGACGTCTCGCGCGGGTCCCAGCGGTGGATGGTGTCGCCGATGATGCTGGCGATGTCGGTGCGGTAGCGGTCGACCAGGTTGGCCGCGACCGATCCGATCCAGGAGTCGACGGTCGCCGCCAGACCTGCGTCGGTCGAGAGCCGGCGGCCCAGATCGACCACGATCGACTCGATGCTGCCGCGGAGGGGGCTCGACGGGTCGTCCATCGCGCCGAGGAGGGAGGCCTTCGTCGCCTCCCAGGCGTCCCCGGCGAGCTCGCGGACGCGCGGGCTGTCGAAGGCGCGGTTCTTGATCTCCTCGACCCGGGCGATCAGGTCGGGGTCGGTGCCCAGATCCTGCGCGAGCGTGGCGAGGTAGCCGTCGATCGCGATCCGGAACGGGTGAACCTGGTCCTCGCGCACCGCGGCGACGAAGACGAGAGCCTCGCGGTACAACCGCTCGTCCACCGCTCGGCTGACCGCGGAGGGCAGCCAGCTCGGCAGGCGGCCGCTGACCATGCGGGTGAAGCTCTGCGGGTTCGCGGTCAGCCACGCCTCCGCCTGCTCCACCAGCGTGTCCACGAGGCGCCGGTGGTGGCCGGCCTCGACCACGGTGCCCACCAGCGAGCCCAGCGGCGGGCCCCACTGCGGGTCGAGGAGGTGGCGCCGCGCCAGCGCCTCGATCACGCGCTGCACATCGGAATCGTCCAGCAGGGCGATCGCCGAGCGGACGGCCGCCGCGCTCTCGCCGCCGACGCGGTGCGCGTTCTCCGGCTCGGCGAGCCAGAGCCCCGCCCGCCGGGCGATCCCGAAGGAGTCGAGCTTCTCGCGCACGATGGCGCCGCGGAGGAAGTTCTCCTCGACGAACTGCGCGAGGCTCGCGCCGATCTCGTCCTTCTTGGTCGGGATGATCGCGGTGTGCGGGATCGGCAGGCCCAGCGGCCGCCGGAACAGCGCGGTCACGGCGAACCAGTCGGCGAGCGCGCCGACCATCCCGCCCTCGCTCGCGGCCCGGACCCACTGCAGCCACGGGTAGCGCTCCTGCAGGGCGAACGACACGGCGAAGACGACGGCCATCACCACGAGCAGGCCCGTGGCGAGCCGTTTCATCCGGACGAGGGCGACGCGCTTGGCCTCGTCGTCGCGCCCCACCGCCGCGAGGGTGGTCATGACGCGGCGGGGAACCCCTCGTGGCGGATGCCCCACGCGACGGTCCACTCCTCGCCCGGCTCGAGCCAGCGCAGGCCCTGCCCGCTGTTGAACGCCTCTGCAGGAGCGGTCATCGGCTCCACGGCGATCGCGGTCTTCACGTCGTCGCCGTCGGGGAAGATCCGGGTGATGAAGACCTGGATGAAGTTGTGGGACGCGTCGGCCCAGAGGAGCACGCGGCGCCCGTCGGCGGCGCGGAGGCCGTGCACGCTCTCGCCGTCGACCATCCGGACGTCGGCCCAGGCGTCGTCGAGCTCGAGGTCGCCGATGCGGCGGCCGGAGCGGAGGTCCCACTCGGTGCCCTCGACCGGGTTCTGCACGGTGGGGTTGAGGCGCTCGTCGACCTCGATGTGCACCGCCGCGTCGACGGTGATCTCGAGCTCGTCGGTCGGGACGTCCCCGATGGCGAGGAAGGGGTGCGTGCCGATGGCGACGGGTGCCTCGTCGGCTCCGACGTTGACGACGCGGTGGACGACCTTCAGCCCGTCGGCCTGCAGCTCGTAGCGGACCGAGGTCTCGAGGTGGAACGGGTAGCCCGCCTGCGGCACGACCGGCGCGGCCAGCTCGACGAAGGAGGGGCCCTGGTCGACGAGGCGGTACGGGGTGCTCACCAGGAGGCCGTGGATGGCGTTGTGGTACTTCGGCTCGGTGATCGCGAGCTGGAGCGTCTCGCCGCGGTGGTGCCAGCGCCCGTCCTTCACGCGGTTGGGCCAGGGCATCAGGACGATGCCCGAGCCGAACGGCGGGACGGTGCTCTCCGGGTAGGAGGCGGTGATCTCCACTCCGTCGACCGAGAGGTGGCGCAGCGCTGCGGCCACCTCCGTCACGACGGCGTGCAGGGTGCGTCCCTCGGCGGTGAGGTCGAGGGAGAACTGGCGCCCGGTGGCGGGGGCGGGGGTGAAGTCGGCCATTCCTCGATCCTACGGACTGACGCGCTCGCCGAGCGTCCGGCAGCGGGTGACCGCGAGCCCCGCCTCCTCCAGAGCGGCGACGAGTCCGTCGGCGGCCCCCGCCCCCGTGAGCAGACGGTCGAACTCGTCGGGAGCGGCGACCCGGCCGAGGTCGACCACTCCGAGCTTCGAGGAGTCCGCGACCACGACCCGGCGGGTCGCCGCCTGCAGCATCCGGCGCTTCAGGGTCGCCTCCGGGAGGTTGACGTTGGTGACGCCGGCCTCGGGGTGCACGCCGGTGCAGCCGATGAAGGCGATGTCGGCGCGGATCCGCTCGAGCAGCTCGGACGCCAGCGGCTCGACCAGCGAGTGCTGCAGCGGCCGCAGAGTGCCCCCGGTGACGACGACCGTGAAGCGCGGGATGGCCGGCTCGAGCGCCAGCGCCGTGGAGAGGCCGTTCGTGATCACCGTGACGTCGCGCAGCTCCTCCCGCGCTACGAGCGCGCGCGCGATGGCGAGCGGGGTGGTGCCTACGTCGAGCACGATGCTCTGCCCGGAGGAGACGGAGGCGGCGGCCTCCTCGCCGATCGCGGCCTTCTCGTCGGAGGCGGCGCTCAGGCCCTCCTCGAGCGAGCGCTCGCCGGTGGGCCTCGGCGCCGGGATCGCCCCTCCGCGCACCCGCTGGAGGACGCCCTCGCTCGCGAGCAGGGCGAGATCGGAGCGGACCGTGACGACCGAGACCCCGAGCATGTCGGCCATCGGGGCGACCCCGACGAAGCCCGAGCTCTCGGCGGCCAGACGCAGCCGCAGCCGGCGCTCGATCGCCGACGTGGACTCCTGCTCGCCGTCCGTCCTCATCCGCCCATCGTGCCCGCGGGCCGGTGGACTTGTCAAAGGGAAAACGAGCTTTCCTTTTCGAAGGTGCGGCCCTAGTCTGACTCCTGCCATGAACGAAGCGATCACACTCTCCGCCGGCGTCGTCAAGCGCCCGCACACGCTGGCCGACGGCCGCGAGCTCCTCTACTTCGACGACGCCGACACGACCCTCCCCCCGGAGCGCGCCGCCGACGCCCGCCACCTCGACCCCCGCCCCGCCACCGCGCGGATGCGCCAGGACGTGCTGACCGGCGAGTGGGTCTCCATCGCCGCGTCGCGCCAGAACCGCGTGTTCCTGCCGCCGGCCGAGCTCGATCCGCTCGCCCCGGCGTCGCCGACGAACCCGTCGGAGGTGCCCAGCCGCTACGACGTCGCCGTCTTCGAGAACCGCTCCCCCTCCTTCGGCCCGCTCCTCGAGGACGCGGACGCGCCCGCCTCCCTGGAGGACCTGCGCACCCTCGGGCTCGGCCGGACGCTGACCAGCGTCGGCCGCTGCGAGGTCGTCTGCTTCAGCCCCGAGCACGAGGGCTCGTTCGCCACGCTCAGCGCCTCCCGCGCCCGGACAGTGGTCGAGGCCTGGGCCGACCGCGTGGGCGCCCTCTCGGCCCTTCCCGGCGTGCAGCAGGTCTTCCCGTTCGAGAACCGCGGCGAGGCGATCGGAGTCACGCTGCACCACCCCCACGGGCAGATCTACTCCTACCCCTACGTCACACCGCGCACGACCCGTCTGCTCGCCTCGCTCGACAGCTACGGGCCGTCGATGTTCGCCGACGTCCTCGCCTTCGAGCAGGCCGGCGAGCGCGTCCTCCTCCGCGGCGAGCACTTCACCGCGTTCGTGCCGTTCGCCGCGCGCTGGCCCGTCGAGGTGCACCTCCTGCCGCACCGCCACGTCCCCGACCTGGCGGCGACCACCCCGGAGGAGCGCGACGAGCTCGCTGTGATGTACCAGCGCCTGCTCCGCGGCATCGACGCCCTCTACGACACCCCGACGCCCTACATCGCCGCCTGGCACCAGGCCCCGGTGCACGAGCGCCGCGACGAGGTGCGCCTGATGCTCCAGATCACCTCGCCCCGCCGCGCCGAGACGAAGCTCAAGTACCTCGCGGGGAGCGAGGCCGCGATGGGCGCCTGGATCGGCGACATCGCCCCGGAGACGAGCGCAGCGGCCCTGCGCGCGGCCATCGAACGGGCCGACGCGGCCGTGCTCGAGGCCGGGATCGCCCAGCGCCCCGACGCGGCCCTGCCGGTCGCCGCGCACAGCGACGACTCGCTGCCCGGCGGCGCCGCCACTCCCGCAACGACCGCCGCCGACATCGCCGAGGAGAACCGATGACCGCCGCTCCCGCCTCCCTGACCGCCGTCGCCGAGAGCGCGGCCGACGCCTTCGAGCGCACCTTCGACCGGCCCGCCGCGGGCGTCTGGGCCGGCCCCGGCCGCGTGAACCTGATCGGCGAGCACACCGACTACAACGACGGCTTCGTCTTCCCCTTCGCGATCGACCGCGCCACGGCGATGGCCGTCGCTCCACGCGAGGACCGCCTGATCCGGATCAGCAGCGCCTTCTCGCCCGAGGTGGTCGAGGTCGCCCTCGACGAGCTCGGCCCCGGGGCCGTGACCGGCTGGTCGGCCTACCCGCTCGGCGTGGTCTGGGCGCTCACGGAGTACGGCGTCGACCTGGGCTCCCGCTCGGGCTTCGACGCGTACGTCGACTCCGACGTGCCGGTGGGCGCGGGGCTCTCGAGCTCAGCGGCGCTGATGTGCGCGATGGCCGTCGCCCTCGACGAGCTCTGGCACCTCGGTTTCGACCGCGCGACGATGGCCCGCGTCGGCCGTCGCGCCGAGAACGTCGCGGTCGGCGCCCCCACCGGGATCATGGACGAGTCCGCCTCCCTCTTCGGGAAGCGCGACGCCGCGGTGTTCCTGGACTGCCGCAGCCTCGACACCGAGGTCGTCCCCCTCGGCTTCGAGGAGGCCGGCCTCGTCCTGCTCGTCGTCGACACGCGCGTCGAGCACGCGCACGCCACCGGCGGCTACGCCGAGCGGCGCGCCTCCTGCGAGCTCGGCGCCGCGATCCTCGGCGTGCCGTCGCTCCGCGAGCTGACGGTCGACGACCTGCCGCGCGCCCAGGAGCTCCTCGACGACGTCACCTACCGGCGCGTGAAGCACGTCGTGACCGAGGACGTCCGCGTGCTCGAGACCGTCCGCACCCTGCGCGAGCACGGTCCCCGGGCGATCGGCGATCTGCTCGACGCCGGCCACGTCTCCCTCCGCGACGACTTCGAGATCTCGGTGCCCGAGCTCGACACCGCCGTCGAGGCGGCGCGCGGCGCCGGAGCGATCGGCGCCCGGATGACCGGCGGCGGCTTCGGCGGCTCCGCGATCGCCCTCACCCCGGTGGAGAAGGAGGAGGAGGTCCGCGCCGCGGTCCTCGCCGCCTTCGCCGAGAAGGGCTTCACGACTCCGGAGCTCTTCCTGGTCACGGCCGCCGACGGCGCGGGTCGGGTGCTCTGACCTCTGCTTCCGTCGACGCCCCCTGCGACCTCGCGTCGCAGGGGGCGTTCCTCGTCCAGCCGCTACGGCGCTGGATCCGGCGGAACGACGGCGCGCGCTTCTCCCCCGGTGACCCGAACCAGCTCGGCGAAGCTCGTCGGGTAGACGGTGTGCGCGTGCCCGGCCGCAGCCCAGACCACGTCGTAGGCGGCGAGGGCCGTGTCGACCACGGTGCGCAGCGGCGCGGGATGGCCCACCGGCGCGATCCCGCCGATCGTCTGGCCCGTCGCGGACTTCACCTGCGCGGCCGGCGCCCGGGTGATCGATCCGCCCAGCTGCACGCCCAGCCAGGCGGTGTCGACGCGGTGGCCGCCGCTGGTCAGGACCAGCAGCGGCGCACCGTCGATCAGGAACACGAGCGAGTTGGCGATCTGGCCGACGTCGACGCCCAGCGCCTCGGCCGCCAGTGCCGCCGTCGACGCGGCCGAATCGAGCCAGCGCACGGTCGGGTGCACGCCGTGCCGGTCGAGGTCGGCGAGGACGCGGTCGACGGCCGGGTGCCTCCGTTCGCTCATGCCGCCGAGGCTAGCGCCCCGGCCGCCCTCACTTCTCGAACGTGGAGGCGTCGATCACGAAGCGGTAGCGGACGTCCGAGGCGAGGACGCGCTCGTAGGCCTCGTTGATCTGCGAGGCCGAGACGACCTCGACCTCGCTCGCGATGCCCTTCTCGGCACAGAAGTCGAGCATCTCCTGGGTCTCGCGGATGCCGCCGATGCCCGAGCCCGCGAAGGAGCGACGGGCGCCGAAGAGCGTGAAGACGTGCAGCGGCAGCGCCTCGGCCGGAGCGCCCACGTTCACCATCGTGCCGTTGCGGCGCAGGAGCCCCAGGTAGGCGTCGAGGTCGAGGGGCGCGCTGACCGTGTTGACGATCAGGTCGAAGGTGTTCGCGAGATCGGTGAAGGTCGCCTCGTCGCGCGTCGCGTAGTAGTGGTCGGCGCCCAGGCGGAGGCCGTCCTCCTTCTTGCTGAGGGTCTGCGAGAGCACGGTGACCTCGGCGCCCATCGCGTGCGCGAACTTGACGGCCATGTGGCCGAGCCCGCCGAGGCCGACGACGGCCACGCGCTTGCCGGGGCCCGCCTCCCAGTGCGAGAGCGGCGAGTAGGTCGTGATGCCCGCGCACAGCAGCGGAGCGGCGGCCTCGTAGGGGATCGACTCCGGAACGCGGAGCACGAAGTCCTCGACGACGACGACGTGCGTGGAGTAGCCGCCCTGGGTGATGGTGCCGTCGCGGTCGACGGAGGCGTAGGTGCCGGTGTTGCCCTTCAGGCAGTACTGCTCCTCGCCCGCGAGGCAGTTCTCGCACTCGCGGCAGGAGTTCACCATGCAGCCGACGCCGACGCGGTCGCCGACGGAGTGCTTGGTGACCTCGGAGCCGACCTCGGCGACGACGCCGACGATCTCGTGGCCGACGGTCAGCGGGTACGCCACCGGTCCCCAGTCGCCGCGGACGGTGTGGATGTCGGAGTGGCAGATGCCGGAGTAGGCGATCTCGATGAGCACGTCGTGCGGTCCGACGTCGCGGCGCTCGATGGTCGTGGGGACGAGCGGCTCGGTCGCGGAGGGGGCGGCGTAGGCGGTGACGGTGAGCATGGGTTCTCCTCGTGGGGCGGGGCGCGCTCCGAGGACGTGTCCGACGGGGTGGGGGACGCGAGAGCGCCGGGCCACGCTACCGGCAGGCGGCTGGGCGTCGCCCCCGAGCGCGGTCCGGCGCGGGTCCCGTGGCGCGGGACCGGTCAGCGCAGGGCGCGCTCGGCCGCCGTCACCACGTTGTGGATGAGCATCGCGCGCGTCATCGGGCCGACGCCGCCGGGCACGGGCGAGAGCCAGCCCGCGACCTCCGCCACCTCCGGCGCGACGTCGCCGGTCAGCTTCGCGCGGCCCGTCTCCGGGTTCTCGACCCGCGTGATGCCCACGTCGAGCACGGCGGCGCCGGGCTTCACCCAGTCGGCGCGGATGAGCCCGGGCACGCCCACGGCGGCCACCACGATGTCGGCGCGGCGCACCTCCGCGGCGAGATCGGCCGTGCGGGAGTGGGTGAGGGTCACGGTGGCGTCGAGGCCCTTCCGCGTGAGCAGGAGCCCGAGCGGACGGCCGACGGTGAGCCCGCGGCCCACGACGACGACGTGCCGGCCCGAGGTCGGGATGCCGTGGCGCTGCAGCATCTCGACGATCCCGTTCGGCGTGCAGGGCAGCGGGCTGTCCAGCTCGCCCTCGACGCCGAGAACCAGGCGGCCGAGGTTGGTGGGGTGCAGGCCGTCGGCGTCCTTGTCCGGATCCATGAGCTCGAGCATCGCGTTCTCGTCGATGCCCTTCGGCAGCGGGAGCTGGATGATGTACCCGGTCACGGCCTCCGAGTCGTTGAGCTGCCGGATGGCGGCGCGGATGTCGTCCGCCGACGCGGTCGCGGGGAGGTCCACGCGGATCGACTCGATCCCGACCTCCGCGCAGTCGCGGTGCTTGCCCGCGACGTACGAGCGGGAGGCGGGATCGTCCCCCACCAGCAGCGTTCCGAGCCCGGGCACGACGCCCCGCTCGCGCAGAGCGGCGACCCGCTCCGCGATCTCCGTCTTGACCGCCGTCGCCGTCGCGACGCCGTCGAGTACCTGTGCCGTCATCTCGGGCTCCTCGGTCGTGGCGCGGCGGAGGGGGACGGTGCCCCGGCCTCCGCCGCGCGGGTGGTGCAGCGGATCGACTACAGCCCGGGGTAGAGCGGGAAGTCGTCGGTGAGGCGGGCGACACGGCCGCGCAGCGCCTCGAGGTCGGCCGAGGGCTTGAGCGCCTCGGCGATGACGTCGGCGACCTCGGTGAACTCCGTGTCGCCGAAGCCGCGGGTCGCGAGCGCCGGCGTGCCGATGCGCAGGCCCGAGGTGACCATCGGCGGGCGGGGGTCGAACGGCACGGCGTTGCGGTTGACCGTGATGCCGACCTCGTGGAGGCGGTCCTCGGCCTGCTTGCCGTCCAGCGGCGAGTCGCGCAGGTCGGCGAGGACGAGGTGGACGTCCGTGCCGCCGGTCAGGACGTCGATGCCCTCGGCCTTCGAGTCGGCCGCCGTGAGGCGCTCGGCGAGGATCTGCGCGCCGCGGATGGTGCGTGCCTGGCGATCGGCGAACTCGGGCTCGCCGGCGAGCTTGAACGCGGTCGCCTTCGCGGCGATCACGTGCATGAGCGGGCCGCCCTGCTGGCCGGGGAAGACGGCCGAGTTCAGCTTCTTGGCATACTCCTGCTTCGCGAGGATGAGCCCCGAGCGCGGGCCGGCCAGCGTCTTGTGGACGGTGGTGGTCACGACGTCGGCGTAGGGCACCGGCGACGGGTGCAGCCCCGCCGCCACGAGGCCTGCGAAGTGGGCCATGTCGACCCAGAGCTTCGCGCCGACCTCGTCGGCGATGGCGCGGAACGCCTCGAAGTCGAGCTGACGGGGGTAGGCGGACCAGCCGGCGATGAGCACCTGCGGGCGGACCTCGAGGGCCTTCTCGCGGACCGCGTCCATGTCGATGCGGAAGGTCTGCGGGTCGACGCCGTACGCGGTCGCGTTGTAGAGCTTGCCCGAGAAGTTCAGCTTCATGCCGTGGGTCAGGTGGCCGCCGTGCGCGAGCTCGAGGCCGAGGATGGTGTCTCCGGGCTGCACGAGCGCGGCGAGCGCCGCGGCGTTGGCGGAGGCTCCGGAGTGCGGCTGGACATTGGCGAACTCGGCGCCGAAGAGGGCCTTGGCGCGGTCGATCGCGAGCTGCTCGGCGATGTCGACGTACTCGCAGCCGCCGTAGTAGCGGCGGCCGGGGTAGCCCTCGGCGTACTTGTTGGTCAGGACGGAGCCCTGCGACTCGAGGATCGCGCGCGGCACGAAGTTCTCGCTCGCGATCATCTCGAGGTAGCCGCGCTGGCGGTCGAGCTCCTGCTGGAGCACGGCGGCGATCTCGGGGTCGACCACCGACACGGGCTGGTCGAACGAGGCGGCGACGCCGGGGCTGGCGGGGGAAGAGGACACGGACGCTCCTTGGCTGGGAAACGGAAGGGGCCCGGCAGGTCGCTGCGGCGCGACACGGCTCGTTCGGGCGACCCGATCTACGGTATCCGTTCCAGCCCAGGCGTGCGGCGGGAAAAGTGTCCGGGGCGCTGCCCCGGAGGAGGTGCCGCTCCCTGATGGTCACCCATCCGAACGCCAGTCGCGGCGGGCTCACTCTAGCAAGCGGGCCGGGTGGCGCGGGAGTCGTGCCAGTCGGGGGCGGGCACGCGCGATCGTGCGACGATCCCTCGGGCGGTCCCGGCGCGGGACCGGGAGGGAGGGCGTCGCCGTGGGTCCTCGACGCCGCTCCGAGCGCGTCGACGACCGCAGCGACGACGAGCTCGTCGCGCTGGTCCGGGAGGGCCGCACCGACGCCGTCTCCGAGCTCTGGCGCCGCCACTCCTCGGCCGGGCGCACCGTGGCCCGGGCGTGGGCGAGCAGCTCCGACCCCGACGACCTGGTCTCGGAGGCGTTCCTCCGCGTCCTGCGGGCGATCGAGCGCGGAGGCGGACCCGAGGGCGCCTTCCGCCCCTACTTCTTCACCGCCGTCCGCAACGTCGCTGGGTCCTGGGCCCGGCGGGACCGGCACGAGCGGCCGTTCGACGAGGCCGACCGCGCCCTCCCCTCTGCCGGCCCCGATCCCGAGGCGCACGCCCTCGCCGCCCTCGAGCGCGAACTGGGCGCTCGCGCGTTCCGGGCGCTGCCGCCGCGCTGGCAGGAGGTGCTCTGGTACACGGAGGTGGAGGGTCTGTCCCCCGCCGCCGCCGCGCCGCTGATGGGCCTGCGGCCCAACGCGGTCGCAGCGCTCGGGGTGCGGGCGCGGGAGGGGCTGCGCTCCGCGTGGATCCGCGAGCACGTGGCGGACGCCTCGGCGACGGGCGAGTGCGAGTGGGTGCTGGAGCGGGCGGGGACGTATGCGCGAGGACGGGTCCCCGTCCGGGACAGGCGCCGCATCGACCGGCACCTGGACGGGTGCCTCTCGTGCCGGGAGGCGCTGGCGGAGGCCGAGAGCACTGCGCGCCGCCTCGCGTCGGTGCTGCTGCCGCTGACCGCCGGGGTGAGCGGCGCAGCCGCCTGGGCGGCGGACGGGGGCTCCGGCGCGGCCTCCGGTCCGCTGCCGAGCGCGGTCCGGGCGTCGAGCGCGGTCCGCGCATCGGCGGTCCGATCGTCGAGAGCGGGCAGCGGAACAGGAGTGGCCGTCGCCGCGTCCGCTGCGGCGGCACTCGCGGTCGCGGGAGTCGTCGGGGCGGCGGTGCTGCTGTCCGGGAACGGGGGCGGCGCGCTCGTGGCGGCGGAGGACGCCTCCGCGCGGGTGGACGAGCGCGCAACGGCCGAGGCGGCTGCGCCGACGTCGAGCGGAGGAGCGACGGCGAGCGCCGACCGGCCGGAGACGGACCCGGAGGCCGCGGACCGGACGAGTACAGCGGACAGCGATCCGGCGGGGCGGTCCAGCGGTTCCGGCGCCGCTCCGAGGAGCACGGTGCCGGCCGTGGCCGGACGGGCTGCGTCGGACGATGCCGGAGCGACGCGCGCGACCCCCGGGAGGACGGGACGCCCGCCGCAGCGGGAGTCGACGCCCGATCCGGTCGGCTCACCGGCGCCGAGAGGGATCGAGGCGACCGCCTCCCCGACTCCTGCCGCCGAGCCCGCCCCGTCCCGCCCCGCCGTGACCGGCAGCCCCGCACCGGCGCCCTCCCCTGCCGTCACCGAGGCTCCGGCCCACTCCAGGCCGCCGGGGGCCACGACGGGGAGCTCCGCGCCGGGCCCGATCGGCAGCGGCCCGGCCCTGCCCTCCGCCCCGGTCCCCACACCGAGCACTCCGGTCCCGGTTCCTGTTCCGATCGTGACTCCCCCACCGGACACTCCGGCTCCGGCAGCGACGCACGTACCGAGCACTCCGACGCCGGTCCCGACAGAGGCGCCGATCACCTCCGCTCCGGTCTCGACTCCCGCACCGGTCACGAGCCCCACTCCTGCCGCACCCCCCGCTCCGGCCGCACCGACCCTCGCGCTCGACACCGACGGCCGGCTGCTGCCCGATGCCCGGGGCACCGCCGCGCCCGGCGCCGAGGTGCTCCTCGAGGACGCCTCCGACGGACGCCGCGTGGGCTCCGCCACCGCCGACGCCGACGGCTCCTGGACCGCGCCGGCGCTCCCCCTCCCCGCGGGCACGACCACGGTGCTGGCGCGCACCGCCGCAGGAGTCAGCGCCTTCGAGACGGTCGACCTGCGCGCTCCGGTGCTCCTCGCCCGGGCCGCGTCGAGCGGGGGCGCGGTCGGCGTGCTCGTGCTCGCCGACCCCGACGCGGACGGCCTCGACCTCCTGGTCGACGGCGAGCAGGTGCGATCCCTCGCTCCCGGAGCCCCCGTCCTCGCCGCGACCCTGGAGGTCGGTCCCGGGAGGCACACGATCGGCGTCCGCTACTCCTCCCCGGACGGGCGGACGGGACCCGTCGCCGCCGTGTCCGTCGATGCGGGCTGAGGCGCGCGGACCGCCCCGTGCCCCACCGTTATCCTGGGCGGATGCAGCCCGAACCCGCCGCGTCCGCGACTCCCCGGCCCGCCCCCGCGAGCACCCGTCCGACGGGCAGCGACGCCGCGTGGTCCGGCGCCCGGCCCGCGGGAAACCACTGGACCCTGACCTTCGCCTGCCCCGACCAGCCGGGCATCGTGCACGCCGTGTCCGGTGCCGTCGTCCAGGCCCGCGGCAACATCACCGAGAGCCAGCAGTTCTCGAGCGCCGACACCGGCCGCTTCTTCATGCGCCTGCAGGTGGAGTCGCCGATCAGCCGCGAGGAGTTCGCCGCCGCCCTGCTGCCGATCACCGAGCACTACGGGATGACCTGGCGCCTCGACGTCGTCGGCCGGCCGCTGCGCACCCTCGTCCTCGCCTCCACCGCCGCGCACTGCGTCAACGACCTGCTCTTCCGCCAGCGCGCCGGGCAGCTCGCGGTGGACATCCCGATGATCCTGTCCAACCACGGCAGCCTGCGCGACCTCGCCGAGTTCTACGGCGTGCCCTTCGAGTCGCGCCCCGTGGTCTCGCCGGAGTCGAAGCGCGGGTTCGAGGAGCGCGTGCTGGAGGTCGTCGAGGAGCACGACGTCGAGCTCGTGGTCCTGGCGCGCTACATGCAGATCCTCTCCCCCGAGCTCTGCGCGCGACTGGCCGGTCGCGCCATCAACATCCACCACTCCTTCCTGCCGGGCTTCAAGGGCGCCAACCCCTACAAGCAGGCGCACGCCCGCGGCGTCAAGCTGATCGGGGCGACCGCGCACTTCGTCACCAGCGACCTCGACGAGGGGCCGATCATCGAGCAGAACGTCGTCCGCGTGGACCACTCGCACTCGGTCGCTCAGCTCGTGGCGATCGGGCAGGACGAGGAGAGCCGCACGCTCACGCAGGCGGTCAAGTGGTTCGCGGAGGACCGGGTGCTCCTCGACGGGGCCCGCACCATCATCTTCCGCTGACCTCCGGCGGCTAGCATGGTCGGCGTGAATCGAGCAGGAGCGGACACCGCGGGCACCGACATCAGGATCGGCCCGAACGCGATCCTCCGGTTCCTCCTGGAGCTCGTCGCGCTGGCGACCTTCGCCCTCTGGGGCTTCGCGTCGTGGGACCTCCCGTGGAACATCGTCCTCGGCATCGGCGCTCCGGTGGTCGCCGCGCTGATCTGGGCGCTCTTCCTGTCGCCGCGCGCGGTCCTCGCGATCGACGTCTACGGCCGCTCGCTGATCGAGCTGCTCGTGATGGGCGCCGCCGCGCTGGCGTGGCTGGACCTTGGCCAGCCGGTCGTCGCGATCGTCTTCGGCGTCCTCGCCGTCGTCTCCGGCGTCATCGCGGGTCGCCGCTCCCTCTGATCCGGACGGCGGCCGCACAGGCCGAGGGGGCGCTCGCTCGGAGCCGTCCACCGCTGTCCCTGAGCGGGCACCGCTGTCCACGAGCGGCCACCGCTGTCCCCGAGGGTGCACCGTGGTCCCCGTGCGCTCGCCGCCGCTCGGAGCGGGACCGAACGCGTCGTCCCGGCTCGCAGCGGCAGGTCGCCACGGCGCTCTCCCGTCGATGCACCTCCGGGGATGCGCCACCGCAGCGGGACCCCGGGCCGATCGCGCCGCCCGGCCCCCAGTCGGAGGTGCTCCGCCCCGCCTGATCGTCGATCTCTCCCCGACCCGCTCCCGCCTCCCCTCTCGAGTCGTTCCCCCACGCAGCCCGGCCGATCCTGCTCCCTGCCCGCACCACGAGCCGCACCGTTTCCGCCTCCCCCGACCGGGACGGCGAACGGCCGCCCCCGCCGCTCCGGGAGGAGCAGGGGGACGGCCGTTCGCGGCGGTCGCGGAGGACTACTCCGCGGCGCCCGCCTCACGCTGCGCCAGGGCGCGGCGTCGGAGGCCGGTGATCACAGCACCTGCACCGAGGAGGGCGAGGGCGGCGGCTCCGAGGAGACCGCCGTCGAAGCCCGTCGACGGGAGGCCGCCGGCGCCGTGGCCGGGCGCGCCCGGTCCGGCGGTCGGCGTGGAGGTGGGCTCCCCCGGTCCGGCGGTGGGGCCGGCCGTCGGCGTCGCGGTCGGCTCCGGGGTGCCCGTGGGCTCCGGAGTCGCGGTCGGCGTCGGGGTGGGGGTGACCGCCTCGGTGACGTCGACGCTCACGAGCGTCGCGAGTCCCGAGTCGGTGTAGGCGACACGGCCGAGGTAGCGGGCCGGGCCCGCCAGGTTCGACCAGGAGACCGCGTACGCGATCGGCTCGCCCTGCACGGCGTCGACCACGGCGGGGTCGGTGCTCAGCGAGCCGAGACCGTTCTCCGGAGTGATGACGAAGCTGCGGAAGTCGAACGTGACGGTCGAGGATCCCGGAGCGGTCGAGTAGACATCGGCCTGGACCGTGTACTCGCCCGGGGCGGGGTCGGCGATGTCGACGCGCTCGTCGGCCGAGCCGGTCGCCGAGGTGAAGACCTTGTCGGTGCTCTCGCTGGTGACGGTGAGGTCGAGGTCGGCCGCGTCGTCGAGCGAGTCGAGGTCGAAGCGGGCGAACTCGGCGCCCTCCGGCACCACGACGGTGGTCGTGAGCGACTTCCCCGTGGGGAGCGTCGCCGAGTGGCCGTCGGCGGCGGTGGCGTCCTCGGCGAGAACGCCCTGGGCGAGACCGCTCGCGGTGAGCGGCAGCGCGCCGGTGATGCCGGGCGTGACCGTCACTGTGCCGGTGCCGGTCGAGCCGGTCCCGGAGACCTCGTAGGGCGCGTCCAGCAGGACCGGGCGCACCGCGATCGGGCTGCGGACGTCGTGCTCCGCGCTCGCCCAGGTCAGGTAGCCGGAGGCGAACTGGTTGAGCGCCGCCGAGCCGGTGGTGAAGGAGACCGTGTACTCGGCCGTCTGGCCCGCACCCGTGAAGGAGAGGGTCGAGGGCGAGACGACGGTGTCGATCCCGGCGAGGCCGTCGACCGAGGCGGTGTAGGTGCCCGCGCCGGTCGAGGTGACCGTGCGGGTCACGGTCTGCGTGCCCGCGAGGGCGCCGATCGCGATCGAGGCCTGGTTGAGGTCGGACGGGTCGATCGCGGCGATCGGGTCGATCACCGGGTTCGAGGTGAAGACGTAGCCCGCACCCTTGAGGAACGCGATCCAGTCCTCCGTGCCGCTCTGGTAGAGCAGTCCGGGATCGAGGAACGCGGCCGGGTCGACGTGTCCCGCGCCCTGGGCGAAGACGTCCTCGGACGCGGCGCCCGACTGGTCGACGCTGTCGTAGGCGGAGGTCATCATGGCCGACTTCACCGCGGACGGCGAGGCCTTCGGGGTCGCGCCGAGGATCAGCGCGCCGAGGCCCGCCACGTGCGGCGACGACATCGAGGTGCCGGACTCGAACGCGAAGGCGGGGTCGTCGCCCTCGGCGTTGAAGCTGTCGGCGAGGATCGCGACGCCGGGCGCCGTGAGGTCGGGCTTCAGCACGTCGGCGCCGTCCGCCTCAGCGGGTCCGCGCGACGAGAAGCCGGCGACCTGCGGGACGGGGATGGAGGCTCCGGACGAGTTGCCCTCGGAGAGGGTCACGGTCGCACCGGCGGTGCCGGCGTAGGTCGTGATCGCCTGGTAGGCCTGCGAGTCGATCTGGATGCTCGGGACCGAGTGGTCGTCGACGTGCAGGGCGTTCGGGGTCGGGTTGAGCAGCAGCATGCCGATGCCGCCGGCCCGCTCGACCTCGGCCGACTTGGAGACGCGCGCGGTGACGCCCGCGGTGCAGGCGACGATCGTGCCCTTCACCTTGTCGGGGTCGAGGGTGCCGGTCTCGCAGATGGCGGGGTTCTCGGCGCCCGCGCGGACGACGTCGGCGCTGTTCACCAGCGGTCCGGTGACGTCCTCGTGGACCGAGATGGATCCGCCGACGAACTTCTGGCCGTCACCGAGGGTGGCGGTCGCGGTGTAGGTCGGGATGGAGGACGCGGCGACCGTGGTGTACCAGGGCGACGCGTGGTCGAGCGTGGAGGCGCCCGCACCCGAGTTGCCGGCCGAGGCCGCGACGAAGACGCCGGCGGCGGCGGCGTTGAGGAACGCCTCGTCGATCGCGGTCAGGGTCGAGGTGGCCGAGCCGCCGCCGATCGAGAAGTTGATGACGTCGACGCCGTCCTTGGTCGCGGCGTCGATGGCCGCGAGGATGCCCGCTCCGGAGCAGAAGTCGTCGTCGTCGGTGCCCTCGTCGGGTCCGTTCCAGCAGACCTTGTACGCGGCGACCTTGGCGGCCGGGGCGACTCCGGAGATCTTCCCGTAGTCGTAGCCGTCGACGCTCGCCTCGACGCCGTTGTTGCCGGCTGCCGTGCTCGCGGTGTGCGAGCCGTGTCCGTCGGCGTCGCGCGGGGAGCGGTACTCGGGGTTGTCCGTTGAGCCGACCTCCTCGTCCGCGAGGAACCAGCGTGCGCCGATGAGCTTCTGGTTGCACTCGTCGCCGTCCCACTGCTCGGAGGCGGGGAGCCCCGGCGAGCAGGAGCCGACGAAGGTGCCGCCGTCCGACTTCACGAAGGAGGTGGTGGTGCCGTCCGTGTAGGGGGCCGCTCCGGGCGAGGTCGCCAGGGGCGCGCCCGCGAAGGAGGGGTTCTCGGGCGCGATGCCGGAGTCGATGACGCCGACGACGACGCCCTCGCCCGCCTTGTCGATGCCGCCCAGCTTCTGCCAGACGCCGTCCTGGCCCTCGAGGCCGAGGAAGTCGGTGGAGCGCTGCTGTCCGGTGTCGGGCACCGGGATGTCGGCGGCGGCCGCGGCGAGCGGCGAGGCCTGCGCGGCGCGGTCGACCTTCAGGTTCTCGACCTTGCGGACCTGGGCGACGTCGCGGCGGCTCGCGAGCTCGCCCGCCTGCTCGCCCGAGAGAGTCGCGGAGAAGCCGTTGAGGGCGACGGTGTAGTGGTAGCCGATGGCGGCGTCGACCGCGGAGGCGACGTCCTCCTGGCGCTGCTCGAGGTGGGCGGAGTAGTCCTCCACCGGAGCCGACGCGGCCTGCAGCTGCGCACCGTCGACGGGCGCGGTGCGGGCGAAGCGGGCATCGCTGCCCTGGTAGGTGGCCGCGGAGGGCTCGACGAGGGTGACGACGTAGTCGCCGTCGTCGAAGCTCTGGCCGACGGAGAGCCCGCCGACGAGCGAGGCGCTGCCGGCGAGAGGGGCGGCACTGGCGCCGGTGGTGGCGAAGGCCGCGGTCGCGGCGACTCCGAGGACGGCGAGGCCCGCGAGGATGCGCCTCTCAGCGCGGCGGACGGGTGGTCGGTGGGACAGGTGGATCGGCAATCGATGTCCTTACTCACATTCGCTGGGAACCGGATCGGTTTCCACACTGAAACGACCCTACGAACTCGATTGCCCAGCTTTATTACGAACGGGTAACGAAGTTGACGCTGAAGGGGGCCGATCCGTTGGCACTCTCCCTCTGTGAGTGCTAATTTCTTCGCGCTGAGCCGGGTCGGCTCAACTCTTGGAACTCTTCGTTGCACGACTGAATGGAGTGATCTCATGGCTGCCACCTACGACCCCGTCCGCGAGCTGGACCGCCTCACCACCGCCCTCCTCGGCTCCGGTCAGGGGCCCCGCCGGATGCCGATCGACCTGTACCGGGACGGCGACCACTACGTCCTCACCGCCGACCTCCCCGGCATCGACCCGGGGTCCGTCGACGTCGACGTGGACGGGCAGCTCCTCACCATCCGCGCCCAGCGCACCGTCGCGGGCGGCGACGATGTCACCTGGATCACCCAGGAGCGCCAGTCGGCGACCTTCGTCCGCCAGCTGAGCCTCGGCCAGGGCGTCGACACCGAGCGCATCGTCGCGTCCTCCGACGACGGCGTGCTCTCGGTGACCATCCCGGTCAGCGAGAAGGCGCGTCCCCGCCGTATCGAGGTCGTCTCGTCCGCCCGCCCCGAGCAGGTGCGGATCGGCGAGGCGGCCGCCGAGTAGGACGACGACCGATGGCCCGTCCGCGATCGTGCGGGCGGGCCCTTCGCGTGTCCGCACGCCCTACGCTGGCCGGATGCGCGCCTCCTCCTCCGATACCGCTGTCGGCGTCCTGCTCCCCCGCGATCTCCCCGCCTCCGAGGTGCTCGGCTACGCCCGCCGCGCCGAGGAGCTCGGCTTCGACGAGCTCTGGGTGGTCGAGGACCTCGGCTTCCGCGGCGGCATCGCCCAGGCCGGCGCGGTACTCGCCGCCACCGAGCGGATCGTCGTCGGCATCGGCATCCTGCCCGCCGCCGTCCGCACGGCGGCCTTCACCGCGATGGAGCTCGGCACTCTCGCCGAACTGTTCCCCGGCCGCGTCCACGCCGGCATCGGGCACGGGATGCCGCACTGGATGCGCGGCCTCGGCGTCTGGCCGCGCAGCCCGCTCACCCTGCTCGAGGAGCAGTTCGACGCGATCCGCTCGCTGCTCTCCGGCGAGCGCACCGACCGCTCCGGCCGCTACGTGCACGCGGACGGCCTCGTCCTGGAGTCGCCGCCCGCCGTCGTGCCGCCGCTGCTGGCCGGCGTCCGTGGACCGAAGTCGCTGGCGCTCGCGGGCCGGATCGCCGACGGGGTCGTCCTGGCCGAGCCCGTCACTCCGGAGTACCTCGCGGCGGCCCGCGGCCACCTCGGCGGCACCGGGCGGATCGTCGCCTACAACGTGGCCGCCGTGGACGACGACGCGGCCGCCGCGCGCGACGCGGTCCGGCCGGGACTCGAGTGGATCGGCGAGCCGGACTGGGCGCCGCACATCGAGCCGCTCCCCTTCGCCGGGGACTTCGCCCGCCTGCGGGCCGAGAGCGCCGACCGCGCCGCCTTCGTCCGCGACCTGCCCGACGCCTGGGTCGACCAGCTGGCCGTCGTGGGCACCCCCGAGGACGCTCGTCGGCGCATCGGCCTGCTGCACGAGGCCGGTGCGTCGAGCGTCGTGCTGATGCCGTCGGGGCCCGATCCGCTCCACGCGATGGAGGACCTCGCCCGGGCGCTCTGAGGCGCTCGGCCCGGCCACGTCTCACCGAGCCCTCAGACGCGTCCGGCCCGCAGGATCCGAGGATCGTGCGGGCCGGACGCGTCTGCTGAAGCCGGAAATCAGGCCGACATGCGGGCCTTCAGGTTCTCGTCGAGGGTCGCGAGGAACTCCTCGGTCGTCTGCCAGCCCTGCTCGGGGCCGACGAGCAGGGCGAGGTCCTTCGTCATCTTCCCGGACTCGACCGTCTTGATGACCACGTCCTCCAGCGTGAGCGAGAAGTCGATGAGCTCCTGGTTGCCGTCGAGCTTGCCGCGGTGCGCGAGGCCGCGCGTCCAGGCGTAGATCGAGGCGATCGGGTTCGTCGAGGTGGGCTTGCCGGCCTGGTGCTGGCGGTAGTGGCGCGTGACGGTGCCGTGCGCCGCCTCCGCCTCGACGACGCTGCCGTCGGGCGTGGAGAGCACGGAGGTCATCAGGCCCAGCGAGCCGAAGCCCTGCGCGACGGTGTCGGACTGGACGTCGCCGTCGTAGTTCTTGCAGGCCCAGACGTAGCCGCCCTCCCACTTCATGGCCGAGGCGACCATGTCGTCGATGAGGCGGTGCTCGTAGGTGAGGCCCGCGGCGTCGAAGCGCTCCTTGAACTCGGTCTCGAAGATCTCCTCGAAGATGTCCTTGAAGCGGCCGTCGTAGGCCTTGAGGATCGTGTTCTTGGTGGAGAGGTACACCGGGTAGTTGCGCGAGAGGCCGTAGTTCAGCGACGAGCGGGCGAAGTCGCGGATCGACGCGTCCTGGTTGTACTGGACCTGCGCGATGCCGTCGTCCGGGGCCTTGTAGACCTCGAACCTCATCGGCTCGGAGCCGTCCTCGGGCGTGAACTCGACGGTCAGCGTGCCCTTGCCCTTGAAGACGAAGTCGGTGGCGCGGTACTGGTCGCCGAACGCGTGGCGGCCGATGATGATCGGCTTGTTCCAGCCGGGGACCAGGCGCGGGATGTTCGAGATGATGATCGGCTCGCGGAAGATCACGCCGCCGAGGATGTTGCGGATCGTGCCGTTGGGCGACTTCCACATCTTCTTGAGGCCGAACTCCTCGACGCGGGCCTCGTCGGGGGTGATGGTCGCGCACTTCACGCCGACGCCGTGCTTCTGGATGGCGTGCGCCGCGTCGATCGTGACCTGGTCGTCCGTCTCGTCGCGGTACTCGATGCCGAGGTCGTAGTACTCGAGGTTCACGTCGAGGTACGGGTGGATGAGGGTGTCCTTGATCTTCTGCCAGATGATGCGCGTCATCTCGTCGCCGTCGAGCTCGACGACCGTTCCCTCAACCTTGATCTTGGACATTGCTCTCCCATGGTGTCGATGACCCCGCACCTGTGCGGGACGGGCGGCTCTGCACCGCTCCGGATGGCCTCCGCCAGCCTACCCGAGGCCCGAACTGTCTCGATGTCGAGACAGTTCTCGATCGTCCGCGCCGGGGCCGGCGCACGTCGCCCGACAGGAGGATGCCCGCCGTCCTGCGCCGCCGGTACAGTGACGGCATGAGTGACCTCCGCCTGGAAGAGCTGTCCGCCTCGAACATCTCCGCCGTGAACGGTCTGAGCCTCAAACCCGGCCAGGAGCAGTTCATCGCGCCGGTCTCCTACTCCGCCGCCGCCGCGGTGATCGACCCGGGCGCCTCCTGGCAGCGGGCCGTGATGGACGGCGACGAGCTGGTCGGCTTCATCCACGCGCACTTCGACCCGGAGGCGGCGGAGGAGTTCCGCAGCTGCATCTGGCGCATCAACATCGACGCGGCGAAGCAGGGCCGCGGCGTGGGCACCTTCGCCGTCCGCGCCACCGCCGACGAGGCGCGCGCCCGCGGCTTCGACACCCTCACGGTGATCTGGGAGTCCGGCGAGGACGGCCCGGAGCAGTTCTTCCGCTGGATCGGCTTCGAGGTCGTCGGCGAGACGCAGTACGGCGAGAACATCGGGGCGCTGACGCTCTGAGCGCGGCGCCGGAGGCAGCGGAGCCGGCCGACTTCGTCTCCGCCGTCCTCGAGGTGGTCGCCTCGATCCCGCCCGGCCGCGTGATGGCCTACGGCGAGATCGCCGCGGTCCTCGGCACTCGTGCGGCACGCGCGGTCGGTACGGTGATGGCCCGTTACGGCTCCGACACCGCCTGGTGGCGCGTCGTCCGCGCGGGAGGAGCGCCCCCGGTCGGCCACGAGGAGCGCGCCCGCCGGGAGTACGAGCGAGAGGGCACGCCCCTCGTCGTCACGCCGGGCGGCTGGCGCGTCGACGTGCGCAGCGCCCGCTGGCGCCCCTGAGCCGGGAGCGGCTCCGGGAGGTGGGTCGCGAGCAGCAGCCGATCAGACGAGCGAGTCCCGCCAGGCCGCGTGCAGGGTGGCGAAGCGGCCCTTGCCGGCGATGAGCGCCTCCGGGGTGCCGTCCTCGACGATGCGGCCGTGCTCCATCACCAGCACCCGGTCGGCGATCGCGACCGTCGAGAGGCGGTGCGCGATGATGACCGCCGTGCGGTCCGCCAGGAGCGTCTGCAGGCCCTGCTGCACCAGGCGCTCGCTCGGGATGTCGAGGGAGGAGGTCGCCTCGTCCAGGATCAGCACCGCCGGGTCGGCCAGGAACGCGCGGGCGAACGAGATCAGCTGGCGCTGACCGGCCGAGACGCGACCGCCGCGCTTGTTCACGTCGGTGTCGTAGCCGTCCGGCAGCGCCTGGATGAACTCGTGCGCGCCGACCGCCTGCGCGGCCCGGACGATCTCGTCGTAGGACGCGGTCGGCCGCCCGATCGCGATGTTGTCGGCGACGGATCCGGAGAAGAGGTACGCCTCCTGGGTGACCATCACGATCGCGCGCCGCAGGTCCTTCGGGTGCAGCTGCCGCAGGTCCACGCCGTCGAGGGCCACCACGCCGTCGCTCGGGTCGTAGAAGCGCGAGATCAGCTTGGCGAGCGTCGTCTTGCCGGCGCCCGTGGACCCGACGAGGGCGATGGTCTGCCCGGCGGGGATGTCGAGGTCGAAGCGCGGCAGCACCTCGCGGTCGGCGGTGTAGGCGAAGCGGACGCCCTCGAAGCCGAGGCGGCCCCGCGCCTGGCGCAGGTCGACCGGGCGGGCCGGATCCGGGACGCTCGGCTCCTCGGCCAGCACGCCCGAGATCTTCTCGAGCGCGGCGGCCGCCGACTGGTAGGAGTTGTAGAACATCGCCATCTCCTGCACCGGGTCGAAGAAGCGCCGGGTGTAGAGCAGGACCGCCAGCAGCGCGCCGATCTCGAGCCCGCCGTCGAGGACGCGGACGCCGCCGATGAACAGCACCACGGCGACGGTGACGTTGCCGATCAGCACGAGCCCGGGGTCGAAGGTGCCGAACACCCCGAAGACGCGCTTGTAGGCGAGCCGGTACTGCTCGACGACCCCGCCGAACACGGACTCGTTGCGCTTCTGCGTGCGGAAGGTCTGCACGGCGCGGATGCCGGTCATCGACTCCACGAACTGCACGATCAGCCGCGACGAGGCGACGCGGGTGCCGCGGAACAGCGCCTGCGACCGTTTCTGGAACCAGCGGGTGAGCAGCGCGAGCGGCACCAGGGCGCAGGCGAGCACGATGCCGCTCACGCCGTCAAGGGAGACGAGGGCGATCGCGACGAAGCCCATGTAGAGCGCACCCTGCACCAGCTGGTTGATGCCGGAGTCGAGCAGCTCGCGGATGGAGTCGAGATCGCTGGTCTGGCGCGAGATGATCCGGCCGGAGGTGTAGTTCTCGTGGAACTCCAGGCTCAGCTTCTGGGTGTGCAGGAAGACCCGCTTGCGCAGGTCGATCAGGATCGCCTGGCTCACCCGCGCGGAGAGCACGGTGTACCAGGCGACCAGGAGCGCGCCGACGAGCCCGGTGAGGATGTAGGCGCCGACGGTGACCGCCAGCGGGACCGCGTTCCCCGAGAGGACCGCGGGCAGGCCGTTGTCGATGCCCGCCGCGATCAGCGCCGGTCCCGCGACCTGGGCAGCGGTCGCGACGACGACCACGACCGCGGTGAGCACCAGCCGCAGCCGGAGCGGCCGCAGCAGGGACCCGAGCAGCCGCAGCGAGCGCCGACGCAGAGCCGCCGACTCCGCTCTGCTGAGGTCGTCGCGCTCCTCGGAGGAACCGAGCGTGCTCATGATCGCGTCTCCTGGTGGGTCGTCGTGGGGCGGGAGCCGATGCGCTCGGTCCCGGCGGGCCGGGTCAGCTCGTCCTCCTCGAGGCTCGAGATGACGAAGCGGTAGTGCGGGCTGCTCGCGAGCAGCTCGCTGTGGGTGCCGACCGCGGTGATGCGGCCCTCCTCCATCAGTGCCACGCGATCGGCGAGCGCCACCGTCGAGGGGCGGTGGGCGACGATGATCGCCGTGGTGTCGCCGAGCACGCGGCGCAGCCCCGCCTCGACGCGCGCCTCCGTGTCGACGTCGAGCGCCGAGAGCGGGTCGTCGAGGACGAGCACCGACGGACGCGCGGCCACCGCGCGGGCGAGGGCCAGGCGCTGGCGCTGGCCGCCGGAGAGGCTCATCCCCTCCTCGCCCACCTTGGTGTCCAGGCCCTCGGGAAGGCGGTGGACGAAGTCGGCCTGCGCGATCTCGAGGGCCTCGAGCAGCTCCTCCTCGGTCGCGTCGGGTCGGCCGAGGAGGACGTTCTCGCGCACGCTGGTGGAGAAGAGCGTCGCGTCCTCGAACGCCATGCCGATGTGCGTGCGCAGCTCGTCGCGGCGGAGCCGGCGGATGTCGACGCCGTCGAGCTCGATGGCTCCGCCGGTCACGTCGTAGAGGCGCGGGAGCAGCGCGGTGAGCGTCGTCTTCCCGGAGCCGGTGATGCCGACCAGCGCCATCGTCTCGCCCGGCTCGACCTCGAGGTCGACGCCGTCGAGGAGGTCGCGGTAGCGCTCGGGTGCGTCCTGGTAGCGGAAGTGGACGTCGCGGAAGCGCACCCGGCCGCGCGGCTCGAGGATCGTCTCGGGGTCCTCCGGGTCGGTGATGGTGTTCCGGCTGTCCATCACCTCGAAGTAGCGGTCGACCGCCGTGCGGGTGTCGAAGGTCATCGAGAGGAGGAAGCCGATCGACTCGACCGGCCAGCGCAGCACGGTCGCGGTGGCGAAGAAGGCGAACAGCTCGCCGACGCTCAGCTGACCGGCCGCGGCGAGCCAGACCCCGCCGAGCAGGCAGAGCGCGAACGCGATGTCCGGCACCAGCAGCAGGACGAGCCAGATCCCGGCGATGGCACGGGCCTTGTCGATCTCGGTGCCGCGGAGCTTCTCGGCCTGGCCGGCGAAGTTCTCCAGCGCGTGCTGGTGGCGGCCGAAGGCCTTGAGGACGCGGATGCCGTGCACCGACTGCTCGACGGTCGTGGCGAGGTCGCCCGCCTGGTCCTGGCTGCGGCGCGCGATGCTCGAGTAGCGCTTCTCGAACGCGAACCCGTAGATCCAGACCGGGATCGAGCACACGACGAAGAGCACGCCGAGGATCGGGTTCCAGTAGACGAGGACGCCGAAGCCGACGACGATCGTCAGCGCATTGACCACGAGCAGGACGAAGCCGAAGGCGATCCAGCGGCGGATGAGGCTGAGGTCGCTCATCGCCCGCGACAGGAGCTGCCCGCTCTGCCAGCGGTCGTGGAACGAGACGGGGAGGTCCTGCAGGCGGCTGTAGAGCGCCGAGCGCATGCGCGCCTCGATCCGCGTGCTGGGGGTGAGGACCATCCGGCGGCGCAGCGCGATGGCACCGGCCTCGACGACGCCGAGCACGAGGATGACGGCGACCGGGCCGATCAGCGGCCCGAGGTCGCCGGAGCCGGCGGAGGCCGCTCCGTCCCCGAGCGGCCCGTCGACGAGCTGCTGCAGGACGATCGGGATGACCAGCGACACCAGGCTCGCCACGAGCGCGACCGCGATGCCGCCGACCAGCCGGGGCAGGGAGTCGCCGACGAAGGGGACGAGGCGCAGCAGCGTCTGCAGCGTGCTCGGGCGCTTCTGCGCGGGGGCGCCGGGAGACGGGAGGGCGGGAGCGGACACGGCGGAGGGCTTTCGCGACGAGGGCGGAGCCTCCCCTGCCGGGTGGGCGGGGAGGCGGGAGGTGCCACCGGGCCGGAGAGCTCCGGGCAGCCTTGAAGGCTATACCCCGGCTATGTGCTCCGTCCAGCGGCCGCCGCGATCCGGCGGTTCCCCCGCCTCCGCCGTCAGCGGACGCGGACCGAGAGGCAGGTGACGCAGCCCTCGAGCTTCTCGAACTCCGAGACGTCCACGGTGAGGACGCGGTAGCCCAGACTCCGCAGCAGCTCGGCGCTCCGGGGAGCGGAGGCGGCCATCAGGAGGGTGTCGTCGTCGAGGACGACCACGTGGGCGCCCGGCTCCTCGGGCATCGGCAGGAAGGAGGGGAACAGGCGCGGCTCGTCGACGACCGGCTCCCAGCCGATGACCGTGCCGTCGGGCAGCGCGGTCACGGCGCTCTTGAGGTGCAGCACCCTCGTCAGCGGGACCGCGACGACGTCGTACCCGCGGGGGCGGAGGATCGCGCGCAGCTGGGCGACCCCCGCCGCGTCGGTCCGGCCTCCGCGGCCGACGTAGACCGTCGATCCCACCTTGAGGACGTCGCCGCCGTCGAGCGTGCCCGGCTCCTCGATGCGGTCGACCGTCAGGCCGAGGGCGCGGACGGCCTCCTCGGCGCCCGCCGTCTCTCCGCGGCGGGACTCCGCTCCGGACCGGGCGATCACGGCGTGGTCGCCGAAGACGACGACCGCGTCCTCGAGGAAGACGGAGTCGGCGAGTCCGGGCGCCGGTGCGGCCTCGACCGTCTCCCAGCCGGCCCGCTCGAGCAGGTCGACGTACGCCTCCCACTGCTGCTGGGCGCGCTGCTGGTCGACGGGGACGCGCTCGAGATGGGTGAGCTCGCCCGCCGAGAGGTCGGCGGCCGGGGCCCGGACGATCGCGATGCGGCGGTCGGTGACGACGGCGGCCGGAGCGCCCGTGGTGCGGAGGCGGTTCCACAGCGTGCGGCCGACGCTCGCCGCCGAGACGGTGAACGCGAGCAGGAAGACGAGGTTGAGTCCGGCGAAGGTCTGGAAAATGGAGGCCCAGACGGCGCCCGTGACGGCCTCGCCGGTGGCGCTGGCCTGGACCAGCGTGCCGAACACGGCTCCGACCACGCCCGCGACGAGTCCCGCGAGGGCGGCGCTCCAGGTGCGTCCGAGCATCCCCGCGACGGCGAGGACGAGGACGACCACGAAGCCGAGCACGCTCGAGAGCAGGAAGTAGGCGTTGACCTGCGGGATGGAACCGGGCTGCAGCTGGTTGCCGATGAAGAAGGCCAGCAGGTTGGCGAGGTGCGCCACGAGCGCGGTCGCCGCGGCGGCGAGCAGCGCGACGAGGATCCGGCGGCCCGTCCCGGGCGCGCGGCCCCGGTTCGAGGCGATCGTGGAAGCGGCGGTCGGGGTGTCGGGAGTGGACGCGGGCGTCGAGTCGGAAGGCACCCGGCGACCCTACGCGCCCCCGCCCGCGCCCCGCCTGTCGATCCCCTAGCAGCCCCCTAAGAGCCGCCCGCCGCAGGGCAGAGCGGTTTCAGCGGCGTCCCGTGCCCAACGATTCCCGCGATCCACGACGCCCCCGCTCCCTGTAACGCCTCACATCGCGAAGCCGACCGCGCCCCGCCGCGCGAGCAGCGGCCGGGAAGACGCCCGCCGCAAGGCAGAGCCGACTCAGCGGGAATCGCGTGCCAAGCGATTCACGCGGTCGGCGACGCTACCCGCTCCGCGGAACGCTCCGTGTCGCGAAGCCGACCGCGCCCCGCCGCGCGGGGAGCGGCGGGGAAGACGAACACGCCAAGGCAGAGCCGGTTCAGCGGGAATCGCGTGCCCAGCGATTCCCGCGACCGGCGACGCGACCCGCTCTACGGAACGCACCCCGTCGCCGAGCCGACCGCGCCCCGCCGCGCAAGGAGCGGCGGGGAAGACAAGCACCTGAGTGGCGGGCGCTCCGCGCCCGTCACTCAGTGGAAGAAGTGCCGCTCCCCCGTCGTGTACATCGTGACGCCGGCGCGGGCGGCCGCGTCGATGACCTCGGCGTCGCGGACGGAGCCGCCGGGCTGGACGACGGCCTTCACGCCGGCGGCGAGGAGCACCTCGAGGCCGTCCGCGAAGGGGAAGAACGCGTCGGAGGCGGCGACGGAGCCGGGGGCGCGGTCGCCGGCGCGGGTGACGGCGAGGTGGCAGGAGTCGACGCGGTTGACCTGGCCCATGCCGACGCCGACGGAGGCGCCGCCCTTGGCGAGGAGGATCGCGTTCGACTTGACGGCGCGGCAGGCCTTCCACGCGAACTCGAGGTCGAGCATCGTGTCGGCGTCGGCGGGCTCGCCGGCGACGAGCTGCCAGCCGGAGCTGACCTCGCCGGGGCCGCCGATGAAGCGGTCCGGCTCCTGCAGCAGCAGGCCGCCGGAGATCTGCTTGAACTCGCGCTCGACGGGGGCGTAGAAGTCGGGGAGCTGCAGCAGGCGCAGGTTCTTCTTGGTCTTCAGCACCTCGAGCGCCTCGGGCTCGAAGCCGGGGGCGACGAGCACCTCGGTGAAGATCTCCTTCACCGTCTCGGCCATGGCGAGGGTGACGGGCCGGTTCGCGGCGATGACGCCGCCGAAGGCCGACACCGGGTCGCACTCGTGTGCGCGGCGGTGGGCGGAGGCGATGGGGTCGATCGCCTTCGAGCTCGCGATCGCGATGCCGCACGGGTTCGCGTGCTTGATGATCGCGACGGCGGGCAGTACGAAGTCGTACGCCGCGCGGACGGCGGCGTCGGCGTCGACGTAGTTGTTGTAGGACATCTCCTTGCCGTGCAGCTGTGTCGCCTGCGCGATGCCGGTGCCGTCGGGAGAGACGTAGAGGGCCGCCTTCTGGTGCGAGTTCTCGCCGTAGCGGAGGACCTGCTGCAGGGTCCCGCGGATCTCGACCGAGCCCTCGACGCCCTCGGCCGCCTCCTGCCCGGCGAACCAGGCGGCGACGGCGGAGTCGTAGGAGGCGGTGTGCGCGAAGGCGCGGGCCGCCAGGGTGCGGCGCGCGGCGAGCGTCGTGCCGCCGTCGGCGAGGGCGGTCGCGATCCCGGAGTAGTCGGCCGGGTCGACGACGATCGCGACGTTCGCGTGGTTCTTCGCGGAGGCGCGGACGAGGGCCGGGCCCCCGATGTCGATGTTCTCGACCACGGTCGCCGCGTCGGCGCCGCCGGCGACGGTCTCGCGGAACGGGTACAGGTTCACCACGACCAGCTCGAACGCGGCGATGTCGAGCTGCTCCAGCTGCTCGCGGTGCGAGGCGAGCCTCAGATCGGCGAGGATGCCCGCGTGCACGGCCGGGTGCAGCGTCTTCACGCGGCCGTCGAGCGACTCCGGGAACCCGGTGACGGCCGAGACGTCGGTGACCTCGTGGCCGGCGCCGCGGAGGGTCGCTGCGGTCGAGCCGGTGGAGACGAGCTCGACGCCGGCCGCGGCGAGCGCCGCTCCGAGCTCGAGCAGGCCGGTCTTGTCGCTGACCGAGATCAGCGCCCGGCGGACGGGGACCCGGTCGCGGTCGTCGTAGCTGCTGGGGTCGTGGGCGGTGATGCTCATGCGCGGGCGAGCTCCTCGAGGTCGACGGTTCCGTGGGCGATGTCGAGCACCGTCTGCACCAGCAGGCGACGCTCGATGGTCTTGATGCGCTCGTGCAGCGCGTCCTCGCTCTCGCCGGGGAGCACGGCGAGGCTCTCCTGGGCGATGACGGGTCCCGTGTCGACACCGGTGTCGATCACGTGCACGGTGACGCCGGTCTCGGTCGCGCCGGCGGCGAGGGCGTCGCGGACGGCGTGGGCGCCGGGGAAGAGGGGCAGCAGGGCGGGATGCGTGTTGATCATCCGCGGGCTGAGCGCGTCCACCACCACGGGCGGCAGGATGCGCATGAAGCCCGCGCAGACGACGAGGTCGGGCTCCCACTCCCGGATGCGCCCGAGCAGGGCGGCGCCCCACTCGTCGCGGGAGGAGAAGTCGCGCGGCGCGACCGTGAAGGCGGGGACTCCGCGCTCCTCGGCGTGGCGGAAGCCCTCGGCGTCGGTGTCGCTGCCGACCGCGACGATGCGGGCGGGGAAGCCCTCGTCGCCGGTGGCGTCCAGCAGGGCGCGGAGGTTCGATCCGCCGCCGGAGAGGAGCACGACCAACTTCAGCACTGCGCAAGTCTAGGGGGACGCCTCCGCCGGCGTCAGCCGCGTCGGCTGCGGCCCGCGGCGAGGCCCAGGCCCGCGGCCAGCGCGAGCTCGAGGGCGGCGACCGCCCCGACGACGAGCGGGTCCGGGCCCACCTGGGCGAGCCGCCCGGGCCCGGCGGCGCCCGCCGAGAACCAGGCGAGGAGCCCGAGCAGCAGGCCGCCGACCACGCCGATCCCGCCGGCCGCGGCGGCGCCCCAGCGCAGCAGCGAGCGTCCGTCGAGCGCCTCGATCACGCCGCGCCGCAGCCGCCATCCCGCGGCGAACCCGGCGAGCAGCGGCACGAGCAGTCCGAGGAATCCGAAGGCCGAGTCCCCTGCGGGCAGTGCGGCGAGGACCGGGATCGACGGGATCGGTCCGAGCAGCGTCCCGGCCGCGCTCACGGAGGAGCCGGTGCCGAGGGCGAAGCCCGGGCCGATCAGCCAGCTCGCCGCCCAGATCACCAGGTTCGGGAGGAACGCCAGCTGCCCGAGAGTGAGGGCCAGGCCGCCGAGCGCCTCGGCGCCCAGGCTCTCGTAGAGCGCGACGACCGAGGTGTAGTGCACGACCAGCAGCACGGCGACGAGCACCGCCGCGACGCCGACCACGCCGGCGGCGGCGAGCGCTCCCCCGCGCAGCGACGCGAGGACGAGCCCGGGCCCCGGCGCGGGGACGCGGTCGAGCGCGGAGGCGGCCAGCTCGCCGAGGGGGTCGGCCTCGTCGCTGCGGGCGGAGTGGAGCGCTGCTCCGACGAGCACCCCCAGCGCGAAGACGAGCGGCGGCAGCAGCGTCCCCTGCAGGGGATCGACGGTGGCGGCCGGGTCCGGGGATCCCAGCGAGACCAGGAGCGCGATCGCCAGGTAGGTCGCGATCGCGACGAGGACGCCGATGGCCCGGAACGGCGACTCCTGGGCGCGGCGGCCGGTGCGCGCGCCGAGCAGCACGGTGAGGAGCGCGAAGGCCAGCGGAGCGATCGTCACCGGGAAGGCGTCCGCGCCTCCGGGCAGCGCGACGGCGAGGGCGGAGTCGGGGGCCAGCGCCGCCTGCAGGTCGGCCCCGTGGCCGAGCAGCCAGGCGTCGGCGGCGACCCGCCAGAACACGCCGAAGTCGACCGTCGTGTCGTACTGCACGGCCCAGAGGACGGTCAGCGGGACGAGCGGGATCGCGATCCCGATCAGCGCCGACAGCGCGGCGTCGAAGGCGGCGAGGAGGGCGACGGTGATCCGGTTCATGGGCCTGACGAGCCTAGCGGCGGCGCGCTCGGAGGCGGGTCAGGGGCGCGCCGCCCGGCCCTCTAGTGTCGGAGCCATGACGGGGACCTCGGACGCACGGACGGAGCGCGGCCTGGACCGCCTCGTGAACTTCTCCGACGCCGTCGTCGCCATCGCCATCACGTTCCTCGTCCTCCCCCTGGTCGACGTGGTCGAGGAGGGCCGCGCGGCCGATCTGGGGTCCCTCCTCACAGGTCACTACGGCACCCTCTCCGCCTTCTTCATCACGTTCGCCGTGATCGGGCGGCTCTGGGCGGTCCACCACTCCGTCTTCGAGGGCGTGGCCCGGTACTCGCCCGCGCTCGTCGTCGCGAACTTCGTCTGGCTGGCCGCGGTCGTCCTGCTCCCCTTCGCGGCGAACCTGATCTCGAACGTGCTCGACACCGACGGCAGCGTCATCGCGCTCTACATCGGCACGATGATCGCGGCGAGCGCGGCGACCCTCGCGATGCAGCTCATCGTGCGCCGCGATCCGGATCTCCTGGCCCCGGGGGCGGAGCCGCGGCGCTCCCTCTCGAGGTCGCTGATCGTGATCGGCGTCCTCCTCGCGGCCCTCGTGCTCGCCGTCGCGGTGCCGGCCGTCAACATGTTCGCGCTCCTGCTGCTCCTGCTCTCGGGTCCGATCGAGCGCCTGGTGCACCGCGGGCGCCCCGGGGGACGCGCGGCCCACCGCCGGACGGAGCGCGGGCTCGACCGGCTCGTCAACTTCTCGGACGCGACCGCCGCCATCGCCATCACCGTCCTCGTCCTGCCGCTGGTGCAGCTGGCTCCCGAGGTCGCCCGGGAGGGCGGCGGAGTCCCGGCGCTGCTCGCGGAGCACCTGGACTCGGTCCTCGCCTTCGCGCTCTCCTTCGCGGTCATCGCCGTCTTCTGGATCCCCCACCACCGCGTCTTCGAGTCCGCCGGGGACTACGACGGCGCCCTGGTGTGGCTGGACCTGCTCTGGCTGGCCGCGCTGGCGTTCTTCCCGTTCTCGACGAGCGCGCTGGCGCTGTTCCCGGACTCCAGGGCGACGATCGGGCTCTACATCGGCACGATGGCCGCGATGAGCGGGGCGCTGGTCCTGATCGAGCTGCGCCTCTCCCGGCACCCGGAGCTCAGGCGGCCCGGCGCAGGGCCCCTGCCGCTCGCGCCCGCCCTGCTGCCCTTCGCGCTGCTCCTCGTCGCACTGGCGCTGGCGCTGCTGGTCCCGTCGGTCGGGCTCTGGTGGCTGCTCCTGCTCCTGCTGCAGCGGCCCGTCCGGGCACTGCTCGCGCGGCGCTGATCCTCAGGCGCCGGGCGTCCAGCCCAGCTGCGGGGCGATGCGCTCGGCGACGGCGCGCAGGATGCGCCGGTGCGACTCCACCCCGCCGACCGCCGGGAGCGTCACCGTGAGCGCGTCCGCCTCCGCGAGCGCCGGATCCGCGGCGAGCGACGCGACGATCCGCTCCGGGCTCCCGACGTGGAGGGGGCTGAAGCGCATCGGGGCGGCGATGATCGACCGGTCGGCCGTGCGGGGGCGGCCCTCGTCGTCCATCCGCGCGAGGTAGCCCTCGATGAAGGGGCGGTGCGCCTCCTCGTCGGCGGCGTCGAGCAGCGGCAGCACGATGCGGCCCGCCGTCACCCTCGACGTGCGCCCCGGGTGCGCGGCGGCGAAGGCCTCGCGGTAGGCGCGGATCTGCACCGCCTGCTGCTCGGCGAACGGCAGGCCCGTCTCCTCCGTGTTGAGCGTGGACACCTGCAGGTGCATGCCCTGCTCGCCCGCCCGGACCGCGGAGGACACCGTTCCCGCCCCGTACCAGAGCCGGTCGGCGAGGCCGGGCGCGTGCGGCTGCTGAACCAGCGGAGCGCCGACCGGGACCGACATCAGGGCCGACTCCGCGACGCCGAGCACGGCGCCCGAGAGCGCCTCGCGGAGTCGCGCGATGCGCTCCTGCGCCTCCTCGCGGAAGTCGCGCTCGGCCTGCCCGAACACCCCGTCGAAGACGGAGGAGAGATGCGCGAAGCCGCTGCTGACGCCGAGGTCGAGGCGTCCGCCCGAGAGCAGGTCCACGGTCGCGGCGTCCTCGGCGAGACGGACGGGCGACTCGTAGCGGGCGCCGATGACCGCGGTCCCGAAGCGGAGGCGGCGGGTCCGCTGGGAGGCGGCCGCGAAGAAGGTCATCGGAGACGCGAGGTAGCGCTCGAAGTGCCGCACGCGGACCCAGCCGGTGCCGTAGCCGAGATCCTCGGCGAGCTCGAGCAGGGCCAGCCCGTCCTCGAGGCTCCGCGCGGCGTCGCCGGGCTGCTCGGGGCCCTCCGGGTACGGCACGAAGGTCAGCAGGTCGAGTCCGAGGCGGCGGGTCACGCTGCGACGCTACTCCGGCCGGACCCGCCCCGACGACGGAACGGACGGCGCCGCCCGCCGGAGCAGGGGCACCGTCCGTTCCGACGGTGGTGCGGGGAGGACGGGCGCTAGAGCGCCGCGTAGACCTCGCGGAGCAGGGCGGCCGTCTCGGACGGCGTCTTGCCGACCTTCACGCCCGCGGCCTCGAGGGCCTCCTTCTTGGCCTGCGCGGTGCCGGCCGAGCCGGAGACGATGGCGCCGGCGTGGCCCATCGTCTTGCCCTCGGGGGCGGTGAAGCCCGCGACGTAGCCGACGACGGGCTTCGTGACGTTCGCCTTGATGAAGTCCGCGGCGCGCTCCTCGGCGTCGCCGCCGATCTCGCCGATCATCACGATCGCCTTCGTCTCGGGGTCGGCCTCGAACGCGGCGAGCGCGTCGATGTGCGTCGTGCCGATGATCGGGTCGCCGCCGATGCCGATCGCGGTCGAGAAGCCCAGGTCGCGCAGCTCGTACATCATCTGGTAGGTCAGGGTGCCCGACTTCGAGACGAGGCCGATCGGGCCCTTGCCGGTGATCGTCGCGGGGGTGATGCCCACGAGCGACTCGCCCGGCGTGATGATGCCGGGGCAGTTCGGGCCGATGATCCGGGTCTTGTTCCCCTTCTCCTGCGCGTACGCCCAGAACTCCGCGGAGTCCTGCACCGGGATGCCCTCGGTGATGACGACGAGGAGGCCGATCTCGGCGTCGATCGCCTCGATGACGGCGTCCTTCGAGAAGGCGGGCGGCACGAACGCGATGGACACGTCGGCGCCGGTGGCCTCCATCGCCTCCTTCACGGTGCCGAAGACGGGGAGCTCGACGTCGCCGTGGGTGACGGTCGTGCCGGCCTTGCGGGCGTTGACGCCGCCGACCACGTTCGTGCCGGCCTTGAGCATCAGCGCGGTGTGCTTGGTGCCCTCGCCGCCGGTGATGCCCTGGACGATGACCTTGGAGTCCTTGGTGAGGAAGATCGACATGCTTGTTCTCTGATTCCTTGAGTCGTCGGGTCCGTTACGCGGCGGCGAGTTCGGCGGCCTTGTCGGCGCCCTCGTCCATGGTCGCGGCGAGCGTGATGAGCGGGTTGGCGGCGGCCTGGAGGATCGCGCGGCCCTCCTCGACCTTGTTGCCGTCGAGGCGGACGACGAGCGGCTTCGTGGCCGAGTCGCCGAGGATCTCGAGCGCCTGGAGGATGCCGTTGGCGACCGCGTCGCACGCGGTGATGCCGCCGAAGACGTTGACGAAGACGCTCTTGACCTGCTCGTCGCCGAGGATCACGTCGAGGCCGTTCGCCATCACCTGGGCGGAGGCTCCGCCGCCGATGTCGAGGAAGTTGGCCGGCTTCACGCCGTTGTGCCTCTCTCCGGCGTAGGCGACGACGTCGAGGGTCGACATGACCAGGCCGGCGCCGTTGCCGATGATGCCGACCTCGCCGTCGAGCTTCACGTAGTTGAGGTCGTTCTCCTTGGCCTTCGCCTCGAGCGGGTCGGCGGCGTCCTTGTCCTCGAGCGCGGCGTGGTCCGCGTGGCGGAAGCCGGCGTTCTCGTCGAGCGAGACCTTGCCGTCGAGCGCGACGATGTCGCCCTCCTCGGTGAGCACGAGCGGGTTCACCTCGACGAGCGTGGCGTCCTCGCCGGTGTAGACGTCGTACAGCTTCACCAGGACGGGCGCGACCTTGGCGATCAGCTCCTCCGGGAACTTCGCCGCGCGCGCGATCTCCTCGGCCTTGGCCTGGTCGATGCCCTGGCCGGGGACGACCTCGACGCGCGCGAGGGCGTCGGGGCGCTCGACGGCGAGCTGCTCGATCTCCATGCCGCCCTCGTAGGAGGTGAGCGAGAGGTAGGAGCGGTTGGCCCGGTCCAGCAGCACCGAGAAGTAGAACTCGCGGTCGATGCGCGCACCGCCGGCGACCATGACGCGCTTGACGACGTGGCCCTTGATGTCGAGGCCGAGGATCGACTGCGCCGCGGCGAACGCGTCCTCGGGGGTCTTCGCGACCTTCACGCCGCCCGCCTTGCCGCGGCCGCCGATCTTGACCTGCGCCTTGACGACGGTGACGCCGCCGAGCTTCTCCGCCGCGGCGCGCACCTCCTCCGGCGTGTCGGCGACGATGCCCGGGAGCACGGGGACGCCGTACTTCTCGAACAGATCACGGGCCTGGTATTCGAAGAGATCCACGCTGCATTCCCATTCCGCGCCGAGCGCGCTTGCGTTTCGAGTTCGAGGTGGCCCGGACGACGCCGGAGTCTCGGCACTGTCCCTGGGCCGCGCTGAGTCTACTCCGCACCCGCCGCGGGCTTCCCGTGCGGTCGCTCCGCGCCCGCCGGACGCCCGCCGGGGACACCGACTCCTCCTCCGCCCGCCGCTCCCGCGTAGCGTGGAGCCATGTCGTCGGCCACCCCCACCCCGGACGTCTTCCGCGAGGGCGTGTTCCTGCTGGCGGGCGCGCGCGCGATCCTCCTCCAGATCGCGCACCCGGCGGTCGGGCAGGGCGTCGCCGACCACTCCGACTTCGTGCACCGGGCCGTGAACCGCCTGCACGGGACGCTCTCCTACCTCTACGTCCTGCACTACGGCACTCCCGAGGACGTCCGCGCCGTCCGCCGCCGGGTGAACAGGGCGCACGTGCCCGTGCGCGGCCCCGGCTACACGGCCTTCGACCCGGAGCTGCAGCGCTGGGTCGCAGCGACGCTCACCCAGTCGATGCTGCAGCTCTACGAGGGCGCCTTCGGCGCGCTGAGCGAGGAGGAGGCGGACGACATCGTGCGCCGCTCCGTCGTCGTCGGTGCGGCCCTGCAGATGCCCGCGGACCTCTGGCCCGACTCCCGCACCGCGTTCGACGCCTACTGGGAGCGGGAGCTGCAGCGCCTGGAGGTGACGCCCGCGGCCCGCCGCGTCGCCCACGACCTGCTGGGCCCGAGCATCGCCGCCTGGTACCTGCGCCCGCTCGGCCCCTACCTCCGCCTGATCACCGCCGGCCTGCTCCCGGCGGCGCTCCGCGAGCCCTTCGGCTTCTACTGGACCGCACGGCAGGAGGCGCGGTTCGAGCGGGCGCTCTCGCGCACCTTCGCCGTCTACCGCCTGCTGCCCGCGATCGTGAGGACGGCGCCCAGCCGCTACTACCTCGCCCGGGTCCGACGCGACGCTCAGAAGCCGGCCACGACCTCCCAGCCCGCGTAGGCGGCGAGCTCCAACCCGAGCGCCTGCGCGGCCGCGCGCGCCTCGTCGATCCCGCGCTCGTCGCGCACGTCGACGGTGACCGGCACACTGTCGCCGAACCCCGCGATCTCGACCCGCGCGCTCGTCGGACCGCTGTAGAGCGGAACGTGCGCGTCCGCGGTCCGCGCGCCGACCACTCGCGAGCCGGTCGCCTCCGCGATCACCGCGAGGGCGAACGGAGCCGTCACCACTGCGTCCGTGTAGAGCGTCGCCTCGCCGCGCATCGCGCCTCCCGTCGTCCGACCCGCGAACCGGGCCGCAGCAGTCCGACTGTAGGCAGCCGCCCGCGCCTCTCGCACCCCCCTTCCGCTCGGCGCCGGGATGCGCACTCCCCGCCCGTCCGTGCTGAACATCCGGTGCGGATCGCTCGACGCGGCCGCCCGGCGGATCTACGGTGAATCACCCGGCATCCGCCGCGGCGGTCAACGACGACTGGAGCCTTGATGAGCATCACCGAACCCCGCACGGCCGAGGCCCCCGCCGCTCCCCCGCCCGCCGCCGGCTTCGGCACCCTCTCCGTCGCGGCCATCCTGGCGGAGGCGGCGCGGCGCACCCCTGACACGATCGCCATCCGCGTCGGCGAGCAGGCCGTCGACTACGCGACCCTCTGGCGGCAGACCCGTGCCTACGCCGGAGCCCTGCGCGCCCAGGGGATCGGACCGGGCGACCGCGTGGCCCTGCTCGTCCCGAACGTCCCCGACTTCCCCCGCGGCTACTTCGCCGTCCTCGCGCTCGGCGCCGTGGTGGTCCCCGTGCACGCCCTGCTCAAGCACGACGAGATCGCCTACGTCCTGCGCGACTCCGGAGCCGTCGCGCTCGTGTGCGCCGCTCCGCTGCTCGCCGAGGGGGCCGCCGGAGCGGACCTCGCCGACGTTCCCGTGCTGAGCGTGATGGTGCCCGACGGCACCGCCTCGCCCCTACCGCGCCTGGAGGACCTCGCCGCGGAGGCGACCCCGATCGACGGCTACGTGCCCCGCTCCCCCTCCGACACGGCGACGATCCTCTACACCAGCGGCACCACCGGCCGCCCGAAGGGGGCGGAGGGGACGCACTTCGCGATCGTCTCGCAGTCGGACGTGCTGCTGATGAACACGTTCGACCTGCACCGCGGCGACGTGGTGCTCGGGGCGCTGCCGCTCTTCCACACCTTCGGGCAGGTCTGCGCGATGAACACGGCCTTCCGCACCGCCGCGACGGTCGTCCTGGTGCCGAAGTTCGACGGCGACGCCGCGCTCGAGGCGATGATCGCCCACGGCTGCACGGTCTTCGAGGGCGTGCCCACGATGTACGTCGCCCTGCTCGATGCCGCGACCCGGCGCGAGGACCGGCCGCCGCTGCGCTACGCGGTCTCGGGAGGCGCCGCCCTGCCCGTCGCCGTGATCGAGCGCTTCCGCGAGGTGTTCGGCGTCGAGATCTACGAGGGCTACGGGCTCACCGAGACCTCCCCGGTCGCCACCTTCAACCACGTCGGAGTCCCGCCGCGGCCGGGCACGGTCGGCACGCCGATCTGGGGCGTCGAGGTCGAGGTCGCCCGCCCCGACGTGACCGACCGCGTCGAGCTGCTCCCCCGGGGCGAGCTCGGCGAGATCGTGGTGCGCGGGCACAACCTGATGAAGGGGTACCTCGGCAACCCGGCGGCGACCGCGGAGGCGGTGATCGACGGCTGGTTCCGCACCGGCGACCTGGGCACGAAGGACGAGGAGGACTACATCCGCATCCTCGACCGCACGAAGGACATGATCATCCGCAACGGCTACAACGTGTACCCGCGCGAGGTCGAGGAGGTGCTGATCGGGCACCCGGCCGTACAGAACGCGGCGGTCTTCGGGATTCCGGACGACCGCCACGGCCAGGAGGTGATGGCCGCGGTGATCCTCGCCCCGTCGGCGACCGCCACCGCGGAGGAGCTGATCGCCTACGCGAACGAGCATCTCGCCGCCTTCAAGTTCCCCCGCCGCGTCGAGTTCGTCGACGCCCTCCCGCTCGGGCCCAGCGGCAAGATCCTCAAGCGGGAGCTCGTCGCGCGCTACGCCGGCTGACCCCTTCCGCGAGATGCAGCTCGGGTGAGCCCGCCACGGCGTACCGCGCACCGGAGCGGCATCTCGCGGACGGCGACCAGAGGGCACACGGGAAGGGACGGACGTCAGCCGAGCAGGGACCAGACGGTCCCGGCGAGGACGGTGCCGACCGCGGCGCCCGCGAGGACCTGGGCGGGGGTGTGCGCGCCGAGGCGCACCCGCGACCAGAGGACCCAGAGGACGATGGGCACGCTGATCAGCAGGGAGAGCGGTCCGTAGGCGATCAGCACGACGACGGCGCAGGTGGCGACCACCGCCGCGTGCCCGGACAGCTTCCAGACCAGGTTGACCACGCCGACGGCGAGCACCACGGCCACCGTCACCACGCCGAACGTGGTCACCGCGGCAGGAGCGCCGAGCGCGGCGAGAAGCACCAGTCCGGCCGCGATCGACACCAGCGCCAGCGCGATCGGCAGCGCCCGCTCGCGCCGGTCGGGCACGTGATGATCGCCGTGGATTTGGCCGGTGCGCATCAGCAGACGGATGACGAGGTAGGGCACCACGCCGACGAAGAGCGCCGCGAGCGCTCCCCAGGCGACGCCGAGCAGGGCCGGATCCGCGACGCGCGCGCCGACCACGACCGGCACGAGCACCGCGAGGACCGCCGGGGAGAACACCTCCGTCGCGAGCCGCGCGGCCGCCGATCCGGCCGCCACCGGACTAGATCTTCTCGATCGGCGCGACCTTGATCAGCAGCTTCTTCGCGCCCACCTGGTCGAAGAGCACGTGCGCCACGCGCTTCGAGCCCTCGCCCGTCACCGCGTTCACACGCCCCTCGCCGAAGTCGGTGTGCCGGATGCGGTCGCCCGCGATCAGCTCGAGGTCGCCGTTGTCGCGCACCATGCCGGTGATCCGGTTCGGGAACTCGCCCTTGGCCTTCGGCGCCGCGGCGAGCGCCTCCCGGAACTCGGTGTTCGATCGCGACCGGCCGAAGCCGGGCCGCTGAGCGTTCAGAGCCCGGGGCTGCGTGCCGCCGCGCGAGGTCGCCGCGCCGGGCGACTGGCGCCACTGGATCAGCTCTCCTGGGATCTCCTGCAGGAACCGGCTCGGCATCGCGACCGATGTCTCGCCGTACTGCGCGCGGGTCATCGCGAGCGAGAGGTAGAGGCGCTTGCGGGCCCGGGTGATCCCCACGTAGAACAGCCGCCGCTCCTCAGCCGGGCCGCCGGGCTCGTTCGCCGAGATGCGGTGCGGGAGCAGGTCCTCCTCGATGCCGGTGAGGAACACGGCGTCGTACTCGAGGCCCTTCGCCGTGTGCAGCGTCATCAGCGAGACGGTGCCGGAGTCGTCGTCGAGGTCGTCGGCCGCGGCGACCAGCGAGACCTCGGTGAGGAAGTCGACGAGCCCGCCGTCCGGGTTGTTGCGCGCGAACTCCTTGGTGACGGCGATGAGCTCGTCGACGTTCTCGGCGCGGGCCTCGTCCTGCGGGTCGCGGCTGGCGCGGAGCATGTCGAGGTAGCCGCTGCGGGTGAGGAGCGCCGTCAGCACCTCGTGCACCTTCGCCTCGCCGCCCTCCCGTGCGGGGTCGAGCATCAGCGCGCACTCGTCGAGGAGGGTCGCGAGGTCGACGATCGCCTTCGTCACCTTCGGGCCCATCCCGAGCGAGCCGGCGTTGCGCATCGCCTCGCGCAGGGTCACCGCGTTGGTGTCGGCGAACGACTGCAGCTGCGCCTCCGTCGCGGGGCCGATGCCGCGCTTCGGAGTGTTCATGATGCGCCGCAGCGCCAGCACGTCGGCCGGGTTCGCCACCGTGATCAGGTACGCCAGGGCGTCCTTGATCTCGGCGCGCTCGTAGAACTTCGTGCCGCCCAGGATCCGGTAGGGCAGCGCGGAGCGGATGAAGATCTCCTCCAGCGCGCGGGTCTGCGCGTTGGTGCGGTAGAAGACCGCGATCTCGTCGTAGCCCGTGCCGGCCGCGTGCAGGCGGGCGATCTCGTCGACCACGAACTGCGCCTCGTCGTGACCCGAGTACCCGGTGTAGCCGACGATCTTCTCCCCGTCGCCGCTGGAGGACCAGAGGTTCTTCGCGCGACGGTCGAAGTTGTTGGAGATGACGGCGTTGGCCGCCGAGAGGATGTTCTGCGTCGAGCGGTAGTTCTGCTCGAGCAGGATCACGCGGCAGCCCGGGAAGTCGCGCTCGAACTCGACGATGTTGCGGATGTCGGCGCCGCGGAACGCGTAGATGGACTGGTCCGAGTCGCCGACGACGGTGAGCGAGGCCCCCGGGATGGAGCCGTCGGCCGTGACCGGTCCGCGGTAGGGGCGGTCGAACTGCGCCGCCGCCATCGTCGCCGGCGGCACGGGCCGGGTCAGCTCGTGGATCAGCGAGTACTGGGCGTGGTTCGTGTCCTGGTACTCGTCGACCAGCACGTGGCGGAAGCGCCGCTGGTACTTCGCGGCGACGTGCGGGAAGGCGCGGAAGAGGTAGACGGTCTGCGCGATCAGGTCGTCGAAGTCGAACGCGTTCGCCCCCTCGAGCGCCCGCGAGTAGGCCCGGAAGACCTGGAGGAACATCTCCTCGTTCGGGTCGCTGAGGTTCGCGGTGCGGGCGTAGGAGTCGACGTCGGCGAGCTCGTTCTTGAGCTTGGAGATCTTCGCGGAGGCGCTCGCGACGGTGATCCCGAGCGAGTCGGCCTCGAGGTCCTTCACGATGCGCTTGAGCAGGGCGCGCTGATCGCCCGAGTCGTAGATCGTGAACGACCTGGTCATGCCGAAGTTCTCGGCCTCGCGGCGCAGGATCCGCACGCACGCGGAGTGGAAGGTCGAGATCCACATCCCCTCGGCGCTCTGCCCCACCAGCTTCTCGACGCGCTCGCGCATCTCGGCCGCGGCCTTGTTGGTGAACGTGATCGCGAGGATCTGGCTCGGCCAGGCCTCGCCGTTGCCCAGGAGGCTCGCGATGCGCCGGGTGAGGACGCTGGTCTTGCCCGAGCCCGCACCCGCGACGATGAGCAGCGCGTCTCCGCGGTACTCGACCGCCTCGCGCTGCTGGGGGTTCAGCCCCGCGACGAGCTGCTCGTGCGCCGGGTCGGTGCGGGGCGCGTCCCCGGAGCCGCCGGGGGGACCGACGATGACCGGGGTGGCGCGGGAGTCGCTCGGATCGAAGAGGAAGCTCATGTCCCTCCGAGTGTAGATCGCCCCTCCGACACCGGGAGCGGTCAGGCGGTCCGCTGACGCGGCGCGGGAGACGTGAGCGCCCCGCCGACGTCCAGTCCGCGCCACGCGAGGGAGAAGCCGAGCACGGCGAGCGCCGACGTCGACACCGCCAGGAGCTGCAGGAGCGCGAAGGCGGTGAGGTCCTTCGTGTCGTCGGGGTAGTACTGGATGCCCTGGACGGCGAGCGCCGCGAGCAGCACCACCACGATCACCGAGCACACCAGGAGCAGCCGGTTCACCCCGCGCCGCGCGGGCCTCTTCGGCGCTCGGCCCACCTGGGCCCTGGTGGTCAGCCACGCGCAGGCGGCGGAGGCGGAGGCGAGCGCGACGAGGTCGGCCCCGAGGACGTCGCTCGCCCGGTGCCAGGACGCGGCCATCGTCAGGTTGCCGACCAGCACCACGACCGCGCCGCCTAGCGCGAGCACGACGGTCCGCGCCCGCCCGGGCACGACCATCGCCAGGGCGAAGACCACCGAGACGGCCGCCGCGGTGTGCCCGCTCGGGAAGCTGCCGCCGGTGTACCAGGAGTCGGTGTCGACCAGCTCGGGCCGCTCGAGGACCACGTTCTTGAGCAGCTGGGTGAGCCCGGCCGTGACGACGATCGAGCCGACGGAGGCGACGGCGAGCGCCGGGCGCCTCCGGATCAGCGCGATCGCCGCGACGAGCAGGGCGCCGACGACCATGGAGAGCGGGGTGACGTCCGCGAGCGCCCCCGCGGCGGCGCCGGTGGCGCGGCCGAAGACGAGGTCGGCGCCCCGGAGCCCCGAGTTCTCGACGCCCTGGCCCTGAGGCGTGAGCACGGCGAGCCAGTACACGACGGCGACGCCGATCACGGCGAGGACGGCGGTGGTGATCCAGCGGCGGGTGATGCGCTCTCGGGTGGACACGGGGCCTCCTCTCGAGGGTCGGGCGGGCGGTGGTGAGCCGATGATGCCAGCGCAGCCTCCGCGTCCGCTCGGCACGCGCCGGAGGAGCGCCCGATCACGATCCGGGTTCAGCCGCGGAGCAGACGCTCCTGCTCGGCTGTCCGCGCCTCGATCGCCAGATCGGGCTGGTCGGCGAAGACGCCGTCCACTCCCGAGCGGAGGATCATCGCGAACTCCTCCTGCCAGCCGCCGTACTCCGCCGGGTCCTTCCCGCGGCGGTGCACCTTCTCGAGGAACCGGTTCTCGGCGCGCAGCGTCCAGCAGTAGACCTCGAGCCCGGCCGCGTGGGCGTCCTCGACGAGCGGACCGGTCCCCGTCGCCCGGCCGGCCGCGTCCCGCGAGAAGAGCATGCTCTTGTCGACGCTGATCCCGTCGACCACTCCGGCGAGGTTCCGCAGTCCCGCCGGCGTGGTGAAGGCGGAGTAGGGGGCCGCGTCGGCGCCGTGGGCGGCCACGAGGTCGGGCGGGGCGCCGCGCGACTCGAGCAGGTAGATCCGGCGGGTGCCGACTCCGCTCACTGCGAGCCGCTCCAGAACGGTCTTCTCGAAGCTCTCGATCGTGAGCCGCGGGTCGCGCGGACCCCAGCCCGCGGCGGCGAGCTCCTCGCGCAGCAGCACGTCCAGCGGCAGCCCGATCCCGGCGAAGTACGTCGCGTGCTTGATCTCGGCGACGAGCCCCGGCGGAGCGAGCGGATCGTCCTCCGCCGCCCGGTCCAGCAGCGCCAGCAGCTCGCTGAAGCGCAGCAGCGGGAACTGCCCGTCGAACGTGGCGCTGGAGCCGCGCACCGCCGGCAGCCGCTCGCGGGCCCGCAGCTCCGACAGCTCGTCCCAGGTGAAGTCCTCGGTGAACCAGCCGGTGATCTCGCGGCCGTCGATCCGCTTGGTGGTGCGGCGCGCGGCGAACTCCGGGCGCTTCTCGACGTCCGTCGTGCCGGAGATCTCGTTCTCGTGGCGGAGGACGAGCACGCCGTCGCGGGTCGCCACCAGATCGGGCTCGAGCGCATCGGCGCCCAGCGCGATCGTCAGCTCGTAGGCGGAGCGGGTGTGCTCCGGTCGGTAGCCGCTCGCTCCGCGGTGGCCGATGACGAGCGGTGACTGACGCGCGGGCATGCCGCGATCCTACGGGCGGCACTGCGCGGCTCGCAGCGGAGTCGAGGTCCGCTCGAAGAGAACAGCCAGACTCTGAGAGGTGCTCTCAGATATGGTGGTGTCCATCGTCGCAGTCCTCTTGGATCCGCGGCGCACCCCGCACCCACAGCGACTCAGATCCGCGAGTTCCCTCGGAGACCAGCGCACCTGAGAGAAGAGGAACCATGGCAAGCAACAATCCGGCCTTCGGACGCCCGGAGTTCAGCAACCGCGGCTACGCCGGCCGCGTGCAGGACCTCCCGGACGTCTCCCCCGGCACGCTCGACCAGATGTACTCCCGTCCGGCCGCCGGATCCGTCGAGACCGACCGGATGACCGTCGAGGACACCCTCGCCAAGACCGCCCTCGCCTTCGTCGTGCTCCTCGCGGGTGCGGCCGTCGGCTGGTTCGTCCCGGGCCTGATGCTCCCCGCCGTGCTCGTCGCGCTGGTGCTGGGCATCGTCAACGCCTTCAAGAAGCAGCCGTCGCCGGCCCTGATCCTCGGCTACGCCGCGACCCAGGGCATCGCGGTCGGTGCGATCTCGAAGTTCTTCGAGAGTGCGTACGCCGGAGCGGTCGTCCAGGCCCTCATGGCGACCGTCATCGTGATCGGCGTCACCCTGGCGCTGTTCATGAACGGCAAGATCCGCACCTCGCCGAAGCTCAACAAGATCTTCTTCATCGGCATGATCAGCTACGCGGTGTTCTCGCTGGTGAACCTGGGCCTCGGCCTCTTCGGCGTCGGCGGCGGCTTCGGTCTCCGCACCGGCTTCATCGGCATCGTGATCGGCCTCATCGCCGTCGCGCTCGCCACGTACTCGCTCGTGATGGACTTCGAGTTCATCCAGCAGGGCGTGCGCAACCGCCTCCCCCGCATCTACGGCTGGACCGGCGCCTACGGCATCCTGGTCACCGTCGTCTGGATGTACCTGGAGATCCTGCGCCTCGTCGCGATCTTCCGCGAGTAGCACGGCGCACCACGTCCGACGGGCGCTCGACCTCCGGGTCGGGCGCCCGTCGTCGTTCACGGCCCCAGCGCCGTTCCCGGTGCACTGCCGGGAGCGCCTGGCACGATGGAGGGATGAGCGCCGCAGACTCCCGGATCGTCGGCCTCGACGTCGCACGCGGCCTGGCCGTCCTCGGCATGTTCGCCGCCCACCTCGCCCCCGTCGAGAGCGAGATGCTCTGGAACGGCCGCAGCTCCGTCCTCTTCGCCGTGCTGGCGGGAGTGTCGATCGGGCTGATGACGGGCGGCGCACAGCGCTCCTCGCGGCCCTGGCACGACACGGGATCGATCCTGCTCCGCGGGCTGTACCTGCTCGTCATCGGCGTCGCCCTCACCCTGCTCGGGACGCCGATCGCGGTGATCCTGCCGCACTACGGGGTGATGTTCCTCGTCGCGGCGCTGCTGCTCTTCCTGCCGCGGGCGGTCCTCGCCGTGCTGGTCGCGGTCGCGGCGATCGCCGGGCCCCTCGCGGTCGACGCGCTGACGAGCGCCGGCGGCTCCTGGCTCTCGACCCTGTCGCCCGACGAGGCGCTCCTGGCCGCGCAGCCCCTCACCTGGCTCACCCAGTACTACCCGGTGCCGTCGTGGCTGGCGTACGTGGTGCTCGGCCTCCTGATCGCGCGCTGCGACGTCCGGTCCGCGACCACCCAGCGCTGGGTCGTCGTCGGCGGCGCCGTCTCGGCCGTGCTCGGCTACGGCGGCGGGCTGCTGCTCGGGGGTCCGGAGGCGGTGGAGGCGCACGCCAGCACCACCGCCGAGCTGCTCGGGGCGGGCGGGGTCGCCTGCGTCGTCCTCGGCGCGCTGACGGCTCTTCTGCAGCGGCTGCCGCTCCTGGCGCGGGCGGCGACTCCGATCGCGGCCGTCGGTGCGATGCCGCTGACGATCTACTCGCTGCAGCTCGTGGCGCTGGCGGTGTACCTGGTCCCGTACGAGCCGTTCGACTTCGAGGCGTGGCGCAGCTGGGCGCTGCTCGGCGTCTTCGTGGTCGGCTCGATCGTCGCCGCTCTCCTCTGGAGGCGGCTCGTGGGGCAGGGCCCGCTGGAGTGGCTCCTCGCGCGCGCGTCGCTGCGGCCTCGAGGTCCGCGTGCGGCGCTGGGTTAGGGTGGCCGGATGATCACGCGTCGCGAGGCCGCTCAGCGCCTCGACATCCCCCTCGAGATGGCGACGCGGCACGGCATCCCCACCCGTCTGTCGGAGGAGGAGCTCGCCGCCCTCGAGCAGGATCCGCCCGCCTGGCTCGTCCAGTCGCGCGCGAACCGCACCGGCAGGCGTCCCGTGTGGGTGACCCTCGACTGCGCCGTCTGCGGCCGCTCCGAGGCCGCCCGCCCGAAGAAGTGGTGGCCCGAGTTCACGTTCCTCGTCTGCGAGGACCACTCCCCCGCCTCCTGGCCGCACCACCCCGAGGGCCACCGCCGCGACGAGTACGACGGCATCGGCACCCGCTTCATCGGCGTGCTCGACACCCCCGCCTGACCCGCGCTCGCGCGCCTGCCGCCTCCGCCTGCACCACGGCCCCCGGACCAGCGCCGACCCGCGTTCCCCGACCACCCGGCAGGAGCTCGCCTCTCGACCGGCACCTTTGCAATGTCCCTGCACGGCCTCGTTCCCCTGACCGCCACTCGGCGAGCCTCGCCAGGCACCGGTCACCCCTGACCGATCCTCCGTCCGCATTGCGGCCACTCGTTCCCCGAACAGCCACCGGAGCTCGTGCCCCGACCTGCACCCGGAACGGCCCCGCAGGGGCTCGTTCCTCTCTACCTGCGCCCGGAACGGCCCCGCAGGGGCTCGTTCCCCTCTACCTGCACCCGGAACGGCCCCGCAGGGGCCCGTTCCCCTCTGCCTGCACCCGGGAACGGCCCCGCAGGGGCTCGTTCCCCCACCCGTTCCCCTCAACAAGAAACGGCCCCCTTCGAAGGGAGCCGTTCCTGACGTTCCGCGGGTCTCCGCGCGGTCAGCTGCAAGGCGGAGACGGGCGCGATACCGGAGGTATCGCAACCGTCGACAACGCCGCAGATGACCGTGCGGAGACCCGCGGAATCACTCCCACTCGATGGTGCCGGGGGGCTTGGACGTCACATCCAGCACCACCCGGTTCACGCCGCTCACCTCGTTGGTGATGCGGTTGGAGATTCTGGCGAGGAGGTCGTAGGGCAGGCGGGTCCAGTCGGCGGTCATCGCGTCCTCGGAGGAGACGGGGCGCAGGACGATGGGGTGGCCGTAGGTGCGGCCGTCGCCCTGGACTCCGACGGAGCGGACGTCGGCGAGGAGGACGACGGGGCACTGCCAGATCTCGCTGTCGAGGCCGGCGGCGGTGAGCTCGGCGCGGACGATGGCGTCGGCGTCCTGGAGGAGGTCGAGCCGCTCCTGGGTGACCTCACCGACGATGCGGATGCCGAGGCCGGGTCCGGGGAAGGGCTGGCGGCCGACGATGACCTCGGGGAGGCCGAGCTCGCGGCCGATCGCGCGGACCTCGTCCTTGAAGAGGGTGCGGAGCGGCTCGACGAGCGCGAACTGCAGGTCCTCGGGGAGTCCGCCGACGTTGTGGTGGGACTTGATGTTGGCGGTGCCGGTGCCGCCGCCGGATTCGACGACGTCGGGGTAGAGCGTGCCCTGGACGAGGAAGTCGATCGTCTCGCCCTCGCCCTGCGCTTCGAGCACGAGCGCTTCGGCGGCGGCCTCGAAGGTGCGGATGAACTCGCGGCCGATGATCTTGCGCTTCTGCTCCGGGTCGCTGACGCCGGCGAGCGCGTCGAGGAACTGCTCGCGCGCGTCGACGGTGACCAGGCGGACGCCGGTCGCGGCGACGTAGTCCTCCTCGACCTGGCGGCGCTCGTCCTTGCGGAGGAGTCCGTGGTCGACGAAGACGCAGGTGAGCTGGTCGCCGATGGCACGGTGCACGATCGCAGCGGCGACGGCGGAGTCGACTCCGCCGGACAGGCCGCAGATGACGCGTCCGGTGCCGACCTGCTCGCGGATCACGGCGACCTGGTCGTCGATCACGTTGGAGGAGTTCCAGTCGGCCGGGATGCCCGCGGCGCGGTGGAGGAAGTTCTCGATGACGGCCTGGCCGTAGGCGGAGTGCTTGACCTCGGGGTGCCACTGCACGCCGTAGAGACGGCGCTCGTCGTTGCCGAAGGCGGCGACCGGGGTGGAGCTCGTGGAGGCGAGGACCTCGAAGCCCTCGGGCGCCTGTGCGACCGAGTCGCCGTGGCTCATCCACACCGTCTGGTCGGCGGGCTGCTCGCCGAGGAGCACGCCACCGTCGGTCGAGAGGGCGGCGTCCGTCGCTCCGTACTCGCGCAGCCCCGTGTTGGCGACCTCGCCGCCGAGCGTCTTCGCCATCACCTGGAAGCCGTAGCAGATGCCCAGGACCGGGACCCCGAGGTCGAAGATCGCGGGGTCGAGCTGCGGGGCGCCCTCCTCGTACACGCTGGAGGGGCCGCCCGAGAGGATGATGCCGACGGGCGACTTCGCGGCGATCTCGGCGGCCGTGGCGTTGGAGGGCACGATCTCGGAGTAGACGTTCGCCTCGCGGACCCGGCGGGCGATCAGCTGCGCGTACTGCGCGCCGAAGTCGACGACGAGGACGGGCTGCGCGGCCAGGTGCGGCTGGGGAGCGGTGGGCTGCTCGCTAATGGGGGGCCTCCACGGAGTCGGTCGGGGTCTTCGGGTCGGTGCCGGCGGTCCGGCGCTCGAGGTACTGCTCGACCTCGCGGGCGATGCGGGTCTCGACGAAGAAGGAGAGGGTGGGCACCACGCCGCCGAGCGCGATGAGCACGAAGCGCGTGAACGGCCAGCGCATGAGGCTCCACAGGCGGAAGTCGGCGAAGAGGTAGACGACGTAGAACCAGCCGTGCGCGATCAGGATGCCGGTGGACAGGTTCGCGCCGGTGCCGCTCGACGTGAACTCGCCTCCGGGCACCTCGTACATCGGGGCGAAGTGCAGGACGCCCTGCTGGCCGAAGGCGAACAGCTCGAGGTGGAAGACGTACTTGAGGAGCATCTCCGCGCAGAGCAGGAGCAGCATCACGCCGGTGATGATCGAGGTCACCCGGTAGAAGCGCAGCGCGCTCCGGATCGCAGGGAACTGCGCGGGCTTGGGCTCGAGGGGCATGACGACCAGTTTACGGTGCGGGGGCGGGGGCCTCGGCCCGGTCGCCCAGGTCGGCGCGGGCGCGCTCCTCGGCGTCGAGCGCCTCCTCGGCCTCGCGCTCCCACGCGTCCTTGACGAGGCGGAACCAGAGGTAGAGGGCGAAGCCGGCGAAGACGACCCACTCGATCGCGTAGAAGACGTTGAGCCAGTTCAGCGAGACGTCGCTCACGCGCGCCGGGGAGTCGATGGCCCCGAGTCCGGCGACCGGCTCGTCGACGACGACGTAGCCCTGGTAGACGTCCTGCGGCGGGTCCGGCCAGCGGTTGATCAGCGCGGGGACGGAGAGCGCGGTGAGGGTGGCGGGGTCCAGGCCCTCCGCCGGCGCCTCCGCGGCCTCGTTGGCCACGAGGCGGCCGGTGAAGGAGGAGGGCGCCTGCTCGCTCCCGCTGTTGAGCGCGTCCGCGACGGACTGCGCCTGCGTTTCGTCCTGCGTCCAGCCGTAGGCGAGCACCAGGTCGGCGTCGGCGGTGCGGGTACGGGCGATGACCCACCAGCCCGGCTGCTCGCCGTTCAGGCGGCCGCCGAGGATCTCGGCACCGCCCGGCACGAAGACGGACGAGCCCTCCACGCGCTGTCCGTCGGCGGTCGCCGTGATCGAGCGGGAGGGGGTCGCGACCTCGGCGAGCGGGAGCGTCGTCTCCGACACTCCGGAGTCGGGCGCGGCGGCTTCGACCGCGCGGCCGACCTGCCACTGCCCGAGCGCGGCGAAGAGCCCGGCGATCAGGAGCGCGAGCGCCAGCGCGGCGATCCAGCGCGGGCGCCGGGCCACCTGCCCGACCGTGCTCTGCGTCATTCGTCCCTCGTCCGCCCTCGATCCGTGCGGTGTCCCGCGGGCGGGATCGAGCCTAACCCGTGAGTGTGGGAGCTCCGTGGGATCAGTAGTCGGGCTCCCTCGGGCGGCGGGGCCGGGCGTCGTCGGCCCCGTCGGACTGCTGCATCGCCTGGTCGATGAGCGCCTGCCGCATCGGATCGGGGAACTCGTCGTCGAGCTCGTCCGGCTCCGCGGGGCGCCTCGGAGGAGCGGGGGCCTCCTCCGCGGCGACGGTGGGCGCGGCCATCGCCGCCTCCACGAGCGCGAAGTCCTCCTCGTCCATGGCCGTGGCCGCTGCGGGTGCCGGGCGGTGCCGCCGCCGCGAGAGGAACGCGCCGATGCTCTCGGAGCGCGAGGCGAGGATCGGCCCGACGATCGCCATGATCAGCACGTAGAGGCCGGCGAAGGGCTGGATCCGCTCGTCGAGCCCCGCCGAGAGCGAGAGCGTCGCCAGGATGAGCGCGAACTCGCCGCGGTTGTGCAGGATGAACGCCGCGTTCAGGCCCGCGCGCGGTCCGAGCTTGTTGAGCCACGCGACGAACTGCCCCGCGCCGAGGTTGAGGACGATGGTCATCACCGCGGCGATCAGCACCGGGACCACGACGCTCGGGAACGCGCCGGGATCCAGCCCGAGGCCGAAGTTGACGAAGAAGAAGGCTCCGAACACGTCGCGCAGCGGGATCGCGATGTGCTCGACCCTCGACCGGAACCGCGTCGCTCCGATGACCAGTCCGATCAGGAACGCACCGATCGCGTCCGTCACTCCGAGGACCTCGCCGATGCCGCCGAACAGGATGGCGAGACCGAAGAACAGGATCGTGAACAGCTCGTCGTCGCGGGTGCGGAAGAAGCGAGAGACGACCTTCCCGCCCCAGCGGGCGATCGCGAACATCACCACGAGGAACGCGAACGCGATGACGAGCTTGAGCACCACCGGCCACGGCTCCGTCTCGCCCGAGAGCACCACGGACACGATCGCCAGGTAGACCGCGATGAAGATGTCCTCGACGACCGTGACGCCCAGGATCATCGGCGTCTCGGGGTTCGCCAGGCGCTTGAGCTCGATCAGCAGCTTGGTGACGATCGCGCTCGAGCTCGTCGCCGTGATGCCGGCGATGATCAGCGCCTCGCGGCTCCCCCAGCCCAGCGCGAAGCCGAAGCCGAGGCCGACGGCCATGTTGACCGCGATATAGGAGCCGCCGGAGAGGATCAGACGGCCGGCGTTCCCGAAGAACTCGTCCTGGTCGAACTCCAGGCCGAGATTGAACAGCAGCAGGATCAGCCCGAAGACCGCGGTCAGCTCGATGTAGCTCGACTCGAAGTCGAGTGGGAAGAGGTGGAAGTTCGGGCTCGCGAGGAGCCCGACGACCATGTAGATCGGGATGGCCGGGAGCCCGATCGTCCTCCCCAGCCGGCCGAGGACGTAGGCGACGACGAACAGGACGCCGAGGACGATGAGGTCTTCGCCGTGGTGCATCCTCAGGCTCCGGGCGGGGCGTCGACCGTCTTGGCGAAGCTGCCGGTGCGGAAGAACGCGAACGCCTTGGCGACCTTCTCGGGGCTACCGGCGACCACGAGGGTGTCGCCGGGGAAGACGCGGAAGTCGGGGGCCGGCGCCGGATTGGCGGCGTCGCCCCGGACCACGGCGACGACGGTCAGCCCGACGATCCCTCGGTCGGCGGGCTTGCCGAGCTGCTGTCCGGCGATGTGGTCGTCGTAGTCGACGGTGAACCAGTCGATCGAGAGGCCCGGGATCTGGTCGAGCGCGGTCAGCGACTCCGTGATCTGCGTGCCGCCGAGCAGCTCGGCGAGCGTGTGCGCCTCGTCGTCGCTCAGGCGGAGCGACACCTTGGCGCCGTCCTGGTCGCCCTCGGCGAACGTGATCAGGTCGCTGTGGCCGGAGCGGTGGGCGATGACCCCGACCTTGCCGCCGTCGGCCGTCAGGAACGTGTGCAGAACGCCGACACCGGGCAGTTTGACCCTGCGGACCTCGACCATGCGTGCTCCCTCCGCGCCGTGCGGCGCTCCCACTCGGGACTTCCAGCTTAGGCGCGTGCGGAGCCCTCCTGCCGAGGGAACCCCGACCCGTCGAGGGATCCCGCAGTTTCCCGGCGGCCTCGACGGTCCGGGCTCCACCGCTGTCCGCAGTGAGTGGAGGGGAGGCTCCACAGAGGGAGCGGAGGGAGGGAATGGTGGACGGAAGCGTGCAGTGGGGATCTGTCGAGACGGGGCGTGCCGCCGGTCGGACGAGTTCATGCGGTTGCGCCGCGGTACGCGCGGACCGGCGAGTGGGCGGGGGCCTCCGAGGACGAGCGGCAGCGGGCGCGGATCGACGCCGTGGCCGCGACCTGGACCACGCCCTTCTTCCTCCGGAGTCGGCGGCGGTCCGCGGACTCCCCTCGGTCGAGCCGCTCGCGCAGACCGTGCATGTCGAGGGGCGACGGACCTGGGCAGCCGGACGTGGAACGGCGTCGCGGAGCGCGCGTCCGCCCTCACCCGCACTGATCGACGGACTCGCCGTCTCGGATCTCGCGCAGACCGCCGTCGACCTGGACCGACCCGGCGTTCCTCCGAGACCGCTCGCCCGAGCACGTGCTTCTCGCCGAGACGCGCCGGGAGGACCGGCTCCGCGCGCGGGTCCGCAGCGTCGTCCGCTGGGCTGGCGCGAGGCCTACGACGCCGGCCCCCTGCTCATCCGTCCGGCCCGCTCCGGCGTCCGCCGCGTCGAGGGACGCCCGGGCCGTCCAGAGAGCCCGCTGTTCGCGACGGCCTCAACGGTCCGGATCGCCTCGGTCGGTGAGCGTCAGCTGGGCTGGTACGGCGCGACGACGACCTCGACCCGCTGGAACTCCTTGAGGTCGGAGTAGCCGGTCGTCGCCATCGAGCGGCGCAGGGCGCCGATGAGGTTCGCCGTGCCGTCGGCGCCGGTCGCCGGGCCGTAGAGGACCTGCTCGAGGGTGCCGACGGTGCCGACCTCGACGCGGCGGCCTCGCGGCAGCTGCGGGTGGTGCGCCTCCGCGCCCCAGTGCCAGCCGCCGCCCGGAGCGTCGGTCGCGCGGGCCAGCGCCGAGCCGAGCATCACGGCGTCCGCGCCCACCGCGACGGCCTTCACGATGTCGCCGGAGGTGCCGAGGCCGCCGTCCGCGATGACGTGCACGTAGCGTCCGCCCGACTCGTCGAGGTAGTCGCGGCGAGCGCCGGCGACATCGGCGACCGCGGTCGCCATCGGAGCCTGGATGCCGAGCGTCGTGCGAGTGGTGGAGGCGGCACCGCCGCCGAACCCGACGAGGACGCCCGCGGCGCCCGTGCGCATGAGGTGCAGGGCCGCGGTGTAGGTGGAGGCGCCGCCGACGATGACGGGCACGTCGAGCTCGTAGATGAACTTCTTGAGGTTCAGCGGCTCGGTGTCGCGCGAGACGTGCTCGGCCGAGACGGTCGTGCCGCGGATGACGAACACGTCGACCCCGGCGTCGACGACGGTCTGGTACAGCTCCGCGGTCCGCTGGGGCGAGAGGGCCCCGGCGACGGTGACGCCCGCGGCGCGGATCTCGGCCAGGCGCGCGGTCACCAGCTCGGGGCGGATCGGAGCGGAGTAGATCTCCTGCATCCGCTGCGTCGCGGTCTCGGCCGGAAGCCTGCGGATCTCCTCGAGCAGCGGCTCCGGGTCCTCGTACCGCGTCCACAGGCCCTCGAGGTCCAGGACGCCCAGCGCCCCCAGATGCCCGAGCCGGATCGCCGTCGCTGGCGACACCACCGAGTCCATCGGCGCGGCGAGGATCGGCGTCGCGAACTGGTACGCGTCGATCGACCACTTCACCGACACGACCTCGGGGTCGCGCGTCCGGCGGCTCGGGACGACGGCGATGTCGTCGAAGGCGTACGCGCGGCGGGCGCGCTTGGCGCGACCGATCTCGATCTCCATGACGCAGAGTTTACTGTGGCTCGCTCCTCGCTCCGCTCGTCGCTCGCCCGCGGTCGGCCCGAGCGGGCGGTCGCGTTCCGCAGAGCGTCCCGCGTCCGCGCTACACCGATCCGCTCGCACGCGGACCGCCGGCTACCGCTGAGCGGTGTCAGCCGTGGCTCGCTCCTCGCTCCGCTCGCCGCTCGCCCGCGGTCGGCCCGAGCGGGCGGTCGCGTTCCGCAGAGCGTCCCGCGTCCGCGCTACGCCGATCCGCTCGCACGCGGATCGACGGCTACCGCTGAGCGGTATCAGCTGTGGCTCGCTCGCCGCTCGCCCGCGGTCGGCCCGAGCGGGCGGTCGCGTTCCGCAGAGCGTCCCGCGTCCGCGCTACGCCGATCCGCTAGAACGCGGATCGACGGTTATCTCTCCCACCTTGCACGGGAGGCCCTGATCGCTTGCCCGCGGTCGGCCCGGGCAGGTGGCCACGTTCCGCAGAGGCGTACGCCCGCGCCTCGACGATCCGGCGGAACGATCGTCGGCTACCGCTCCCACCGGGCTCCGCACCAGTCCGTGATCGACGCGAGCAGTCGCACACCACCAGCAGGTGAAGCCTGCGCGGCCGCGACGACGACTTGCTGGGACACGGGACGCCAGTCCCCACTCCGTCGCGCTCACGCGGTGAGGCACGACCACTCCCCCGCATGCGGAAAGGCGGAAGCCTCCCCCCGCAGTCGCGGCGGCGCCTCGCGCCGCTCGCGCTGCGTCCCCCGCCCCTCAGCCGAGAATCGGTGCTCGTCTCCCGGAGGGAGGCGGCGGATCGGGATCGCGGCCCCTCCGGCGTGGTGGGCGTATGGGCCGCAGGCCCATCGGGCAGAGGGGCCGCGATCCCGATCCGCCGCCGGCCCCACCAGCCCCCCTCAGCGCCGGTAGTTCGGAGCCTCCACCACCATCTGCACATCGTGCGGGTGCGACTCCTTCAGCCCGGCCGCCGTGATGCGCACGAACTTCCCGCGCTCCTTCAGCTCGGGGATGGTGCGCGCTCCGACGTAGAACATCGACTGGCGGAGCCCGCCGGCGAGCTGGTACGCCACGTTCGCGAGCGGGCCGCGGTAGGGCACCTGGCCCTCGATGCCCTCGGCGATCAGCTTGTCGTCGGTGGGCACGTCGGACTGGAAGTAGCGGTCCTTCGAGTAGGAGGTCCGCTCGCCGCGGGTCTGCAGGGCGCCGAGGGAGCCCATCCCGCGGTAGGTCTTGAACTGCTTGCCGTTCTGGAACACGAGGTCGCCGGGGCTCTCCTCGCAGCCCGCGAGGAGCGAGCCGAGCATGACGGTGTCGGCGCCGGCGACGAGCGCCTTGGCGATGTCGCCGGAGTACTGGAGGCCGCCGTCGGCGATCACGGGTACGCCGGACTCGCGCGCGGCGAGGGACGCCTCGTAGACCGCCGTGACCTGCGGGACTCCGACGCCGGCGACGACGCGGGTGGTGCAGATCGAGCCGGGGCCGACGCCGACCTTGATGGCGTCGGCGCCCGCATCGACGAGGGCCTGCGCCCCGGAGCGGGTCGCGACGTTGCCGCCGATGACGTCGACGCCGGCGAACGCGGAGTCGGACTTCAGGCGGCGGATGATGTCGAGCACGCCGGCGGAGTCGCCGTTGGCGGTGTCGACGACGATCACGTCGACGCCCGCGTCGAGCAGGGCGGTGGCGCGCTGCCAGGCGTCGCCGAAGAAGCCGATCGCGGCGCCGACCCGCAGGCGGCCCTCGTCGTCCTTCGTGGCGTTGGGGTACTGCTCCGACTTGTCGAAGTCCTTGACCGTGATGAGGCCGGCGAGCTTGCCCTGTGCGTCGACGAGGGGCAGCTTCTCGATCTTGTGCTGCGCGAAGAGGGCGATGACCTCGCTGTCCGGGATGCCGACGCGGCCCGTGATGAGGCCGGTGCTGGTCATCACGTCGCGGACGAGCGTGGTCGCCTTCTCGAACGGCGAGACGAAGCGCATGTCGCGGTTGGTGATGATGCCCACGAGCACGCCGGTGGAGTCGACGACGGGGAGGCCGCTGATCCGGTACTGGCCGCAGAGGTCGTCGACCTGGGCGACGGTGGCGTCCGGGGTGGTGGTGACGGGGTTCGAGACCATGCCCGACTCGCTCCGCTTCACCCGGTCGACCTGGTCGGCCTGGTCGGCGATGGAGAGGTTGCGGTGCAGGACGCCGAGGCCGCCCTGGCGGGCCATCGCGATCGCCATGCGCGCCTCGGTGACGGTGTCCATCGCCGCGGAGAGCAGCGGGGTCGCCACGCTGATGCGCTTGGTGAGACGGGAGGCCGTGTCGGCCTCGCTCGGGATGACGTCGGTGTGCCCCGGGAGGAGCATGACGTCGTCGTAGGTGAGTCCGAGGAATCCGAAGGGATCCGGCTGGTCCATCAATGCCCCTTAGCAGGTCGAGTGCGGGAGCCCGGAGAGGACGGGAGGAGTCCGCTCACGAGCGCCACGGTTGTTCGATCTTAAGCGCCGTGAGGCTCGCGGTATTCCTCGACTGCGCGGCCGCCGGGCCGCGGATGGGCGCTGGAGCGCTCTCCTCTCCCTCATAATGTCGTCACGCGTAAGTGCGGACGGTGAAACACCGCCGACACATGCGGAACGTATGGTCAACCAACGTTGTTTGACGACGGCGATTCGGGCGTGCCCGGAGACCCCATCCGTCTGTGCACCCTGACGAGAGGTAGACGTCTTGCTCACAGCCAGCCGTTCGATGCGCCGCCAGCGCTCGACGACCCTGCATCCGACGGACCGGGAGGCGCCCCGTGGATAGGAGACGCCCGAGGCTCCGAGACCGGCTCCTGGCCCTGGGTCTGCTCGCCGCGACCCTCACCGGGATCGCCGCGGCGGCCCCTGCCGCACTCGCCGCCACCACCGCCGACCAGTCGATCATCGCCTGGGTCCGCGTGCAGGGGACGAACGAGAACCTGACGGGGGTGACCGTCGAGATCGGCGGCGACGCCTCCGCGACCGTGACCACCGGCGAGGACGGCCGGGCCGCGTTCCCCCTCGACGCCGCGGGCACCTACACGGTGACCGTCGACGAGGAGTCCCTGCCCGCCGACAAGGGCTACCCCGCCGCGGGTCAGAACCCGAAGCAGGTGAAGATCGTCGCCTCGCAGAACCAGATCGTCAACTTCATCGTCTCGACGGCCAACCCGAAGGGCTCCGGAGCGACCGTCCCGGTCCCGACGGACTCCGCGGCTCCGACGAGCCCCGCGACCGAGGGCACGACCGGCAACGACGCGACGAACCCCGACGGGACGTCCAACGCGGTGAACCAGCCGGTATCGGCCGACACGTTCTGGATCATCTTCTGGCCGAAGGTCGTCACCGGACTGATCTTCGGGCTCCTGATCGCCCTCGCGGCGATCGGCGCCTCGCTGATCTACGGCGTGACCGGCCTGAACAACTTCGCCCACGGCGAGCTGGTCACGTTCGGCGCACTGATGGCGTACCTCTTCTCCGGGGTCTTCGGACTCCCGGCGCTGCTGGCCATCCCGATCGCGGTGATCCTCGGCGGGGCCTTCGGCTTCGTCCAGGACGGACTGCTCTGGAAGCCGCTGCGGAAGAAGGGCATCCAGCTCATCCCGCTGATGATCGTGACGATCGGCCTCTCGCTGGCCCTGCGCTACGTGTTCGTCTTCTTCTTCGGAGCCGACCGCCTCTCGCTCCCCAACAGCACCGCTCCGTTCTTCACGGTGCCGGAGCTCGGGATCAGCCTGAAGTTCACCGACATCGTCGGCGCCGTCGTCGGCGTCGTCTGCATCGTCGCCGTGGCCTACGTCCTCACGAAGACGAAGATCGGCAAGGCGATGCGGGCGGTCTCGGACAATCGGGCCCTCGCCTCCGCCTCGGGCATCAACGTCGAGCGCGTCATCCGCGTCGTCTGGGTGATGTCGGGCGCTCTCGCCGCACTGGCGGGCGTCTACATCGGCTACTACCAGTCGCTGCGCTGGGACACGGGAGCGTCGATCCTGCTGCTGATCTTCGCGGCGATCACCCTCGGCGGACTCGGCTCCGCCTACGGCGCGCTGGTCGGCTCGCTCATCATCGGACTGATGATGAACATCTCGACGATCTGGATCCCGGAGAACCTCAAGTACGTGGCTCCGCTCGTTCTCATGATCATCATCCTCCTGGTCAGGCCGCAGGGAATCCTGGGCCGCAAGGAACGGATCGGCTAGGACACCATGAACCTCAACTTCATCTGGCTGGCGATCGGGCAGATCGTCGATCCCACTGTCGCCGCGTACGCGCTGGCGACCATCGGCCTGGTCATCCACTTCGGATTCACGGGGCTGCTCAACTTCGGACAGGCCGGCTTCATGGCGGTGGGCGGCTACGCCTTCGCCATCACCTCGGTCAAGTTCGAGTGGCCCGTCTGGGGCTCCTTCCTCGCGACGATCGTCGCGGCGACCGTCTTCGCGCTCATCCTGGGCATCCCGACGCTCCGGCTGCGGGCCGACTACCTCTCGATCGTCACGATCGCGGCGGCGGAGATCATCCGGCTCTCGGTCAAGACCCCCGAGTTCTCGGCGATCACCGGCGGCTCGGAGGGCATCAACGGCGCGGCGAAGGCGTTCAACGACCTCAACCCGCTCCCCGAGGGCCGCTGGGGCATCGGCGTCCTCACCTACAGCCAGGACCAGTGGTGGGTGCGGATCGTCGGCTGGGGCCTCGTGCTCCTGGCCTGCCTCCTGGTGTTCCTCCTGATGCGCAGCCCCTGGGGCCGCGTCATCAAGGGCATCCGCGAGGACGAGGACGCCGTGCGCTCGCTCGGCAAGAACGTCTTCTCGTACAAGATCCAGGCGCTCATCCTGGGCGGCGTGCTCGGTGGCCTCGCAGGCGCGCTGTTCATCCTCCCCCGCTCGCTCCAGCCCGACAACTACGGCACCCAGCTCACGTTCTTCCTGTACACGATCATGCTGCTGGGCGGCGCCGCGACGGTCTTCGGACCCGTCGTCGGCTCGATCATCTTCTGGGTCGTCCTCGGTCTGACCGACGGGCTGCTCACGCTCGGGATCGACACCGGGGTCCTCAACAACGACCTCATCCGCCTCACCACCGTGCAGACCGGACCCATCCGGTTCATCGTGGTGGGGGTAGCCCTCATGCTCCTGGTGATCTTCAGACCCCAGGGGATCTTCGGCAAGAAGAAGGATCTGCACTTTGCCTAAGACGCCGGTCTCGGACATCACCGAGGAAGCAATCGTCCCCGGGGTCAGGAAGAAGGACCCCATCGTCGTCGCCGACAACGTCAGCCGCCGCTTCGGCGGCCTGACCGCGGTCGACGTCGAGCACCTCGAGATCCCCCGCGGATCCATCACCGCCCTGATCGGCCCGAACGGAGCCGGCAAGACCACGTTCTTCAACCTGCTGACGGGCTTCGACAAGCCCAACACCGGCAAGTGGAACTTCAAGGGCAAGAACCTCGCCAACGTCCCGGCCTACCGGGTGTCGCGGATGGGCATGGTGCGCACGTTCCAGCTCACCAAGGCGCTCGGCGGCATGACGGTGCTCGAGAACATGCTGCTCGGCGCGAAGGGGCAGAAGGGCGAGAACATCTTCACCTCGCTCATCCGCCCGCTGTGGTCGAAGGAGGAGGACTCGATCGAGCAGCGCGCGATCCGCCTGCTCGAGAAGTTCAAGCTGGACACCAAGCGGGACGACTACGCGTCGAGCCTGTCGGGCGGCCAGAAGAAGCTGCTCGAGATGGCGCGGGCGCTGATGTCGGAGCCCGAGCTCGTCATGCTCGACGAGCCGATGGCCGGGGTGAACCCGGCGCTGACGCAGTCGCTCCTGGGTCACATCGTGAACCTGAAGGACGAGGGCATGACCGTGCTCTTCGTCGAGCACGACATGCACATGGTCAACACGATCGCCGACTGGGTGATCGTGATGGCCGAGGGCAAGGTCGTCGCCGAGGGCCCGCCCTCGACCGTGATGAACGACCCGGCCGTCATCGACGCGTACCTGGGCGCGCACCACGACACCGACCTGGGCACGATCGAGGGCCAGCTCGAGATCGCCGAGGAGATGGACTCCGACCTCGTCCGCGAGGACGTGGAGCGGCAGGCGGAGCAGGCCGGCGTCCCGACGCCCGGCCACGACGCTCCGGCCGCCGGAACGGCGTCCCCGTCGGCCTCCGCGCCGACGAGCGTCGCCCCGACGACCGACGCCCCGGCCGTCGAATTCGAGAAGGACGAGAGATGACCGCCGACACGACGACTCCGAACACCCTCGAGACGCACGATCTGCACGCGGGCTACGTGCCGGGGGTCAACATCCTCAACGGCTCGAACGTCTACGTGAAGCGCGGCGAGCTCGTCGGGATCATCGGCCCGAACGGCGCCGGCAAGTCGACGCTGCTGAAGGCGATGTTCGGCCTGGTCAACATCCGCCAGGGCACCGTCCTCTTGAACGGCGAGGACATCACCGGCCTCAAGGCCGACAAGCTGGTGTCCAAGGGCGTGGGCTTCGTGCCGCAGAACAACAACGTCTTCCCGTCGCTCACCATCGAGGAGAACCTCGAGATGGGCATGTACCAGAAGCCGAAGCTGTACAGGGAGCGGCTCGAGTTCGTCACCGAGCTCTTCCCGGAGCTCAGCAAGCGGCTCAAGCAGCGCTCGGGGTCGCTCTCGGGCGGTGAGCGCCAGATGGTGGCGATGTCGCGGGCTCTGATGATGGACCCGTCGATGCTGCTGCTCGACGAGCCCAGCGCCGGCCTGTCCCCGATGCGGCAGGACGAGACGTTCGTCAACGTGCAGCGGATCAACCGCGCGGGCGTCTCGATCATGATCGTCGAGCAGAACGCGCGGCGGGCGCTGCAGATCTGCGACCGCGGCTACGTCCTCGACCAGGGCCGCGACGCCTACGAGGGCGCGGGCCGGGAGCTGATGAACGACCCCAAGGTCATCGAGCTCTACCTGGGCACGCTCGCGACGACCAACGAGGTCACCACGAGCACCCCGACCGTCGGCGGCTGATCCCCGCTGCGAAGGGCCCGTCGTCTCCGGACGACGGGCCCTTCGTCGTTGCCGGGGCGCGGAGCGGGCGCGAGCGGGGCCGAGGGGCCGGTGCGGCTCCGGGGCGGAGGCGGGGCCGCTCGCCCAGGGCGCCGGGCGGCTCGGAGACCACCCCGAGCAGGGCGGGAAGGCAGGCGGCTCGGTGCCCGGAGACGCGCCGGCACGGGGTGCCGCAGAAGGGAGGCGGGGGGGCCGCTCTCCCGGCGCGGACAGGCCTTCACCGGTCTCTCCGCGATGCCCGCCGAACCCCCCGGAAGTCGGCGGAACGGCGGGCCGGACCTTCGGTCTCCTGTCCGCGGGACGAGGGCAGGACAGCGAGAGTCTCTCCGCTTCGGCGACCCCCACGAGGGGGACAGGATATCGCCCTTCCTGCCGTAGTTTTGGGGACACGGGACAGCCCTGCAGGGGGACGTCCCGCTCCCCTCTCCCCCGGTAGGGACCGCGATCGGTCGCCGATCTCCTCCCCTCCCCGCAGCGCCTCGAGCGCCGCGTCGTCCGCCTCGAAGGAGCCGACCATGAAGAGCTACACCCCCGCCCCTGTGGAACTCGGAGCCGGCTTCGGCACCGGTGCGATCGGCGACTACGAGCGCTGGCGCGTCGTCGGCGTCTACGCCCAGGTCGTCATCGCCGAGACCACCGGCGGCAAGCGCCGCAACTACAGCCGCTCCTTCGTCACGTACCGCCTGGCGCAGGAGGCGGAGCTGCTCCGCGCCTCCTAGGCCCTCCGCACTCCACGAGCGCGCGTCCTCCCCCCGGAGGGCGCGCGCTTCTGCGTTCGACGTCGTCGCTCCCGCCCGCGGTCCGGCAGAGCGCTCCTCGAGGCCGGAGGAGGCGCTCGGAGCCGTTCACAGGCTGTCCGAGCCGCTCCTCCTCCCGAGTGTCTCCTGGACGGGACGCGAGGCCCTGGACGCCGCGGAGCCGTCCGCCCGCACCCGGCAGCGGTCGCCCTCGCGGACGACCGCCGCGCCTCGCTGCGTCCGCGCGACGACGCGTCTCCGGCTCTGCGCTCCGGGAACGGCGAAGGGGCCCGGTCCGAAGACCGAGCCCCTCAGGGATGCGGCAGGAGCCGCGTCACCGCGTCGTCAGTTCAGCGAACCCTCGACGGTCTCCTCGAAGGAAGTGGTGTTGCCCGTGCCGTACTTGTAGATCGAGACCGAGGCCTCGCTGGTGTCGCCGTTCTCGTCGAACGAGATCGGGCCGGAGAGGCCGTCGTAGTCGACGTCCTCGCCGTCGGCGATGAGCTTCGCGCAGTCGGCGAAGGTCGTGCACTTGGTGCCGCCCTCCGAGACCGACATGAGGTTGTCGCGGATGGTCGCACCGTCCGTCGCCTTGCCCTGGAGCGCGGCGAGAGCGGTCAGGACCGTGGCGTCGTACGACTCCGGCGCGTAGCTGAACACGGTCAGCGCGTCGTTGCCCTGCGACTCGACGAGCGACTGCAGCTTGCCCTGGAAGTCCTCGGACGCCTGGACGCCGGGGTTGGTGAACTGCGCGCCGGCGATGTCGACGTTGGTGTCGGACTCGCCGATGACGCCGTAGTTGCCGTCCGTGCCGTAGAGCTTCGAGAAGTCGAAGCCCTTGGCCGAGAGCTGCTCCGCGATGGTCTTGATCTCGTCGAACGAGATGACGACCAGCGCGTCGGGGTTCGGGGCGAGGACCGAGGTCAGCGCCGAGTTGAAGTCGGTCGACGCCGGCTCGAAGATCTCCTCGGCCGCGACGGATGCTCCGCCCGCCTCGAGGGTCTCCTTGATGTTCTTCTCGAGGCCGGTGCCGTACGCGTCGTTCATGTACAGGATCGAGACGTTGGTCTTGCCGTCGCCGAGGATCTTGTTGCCGAGGATGCGGCCCTGGAGCACGTCCGAGGGAGCGGTGCGCCAGTAGTAGCCGTCGTCGTCGTAGGTCGTGAAGTCCGGCGAGGTGTTGGCCGGCGAGATCTGGACGACGCCCGCCTGGGTCACCTGGTCGATGAAGGTCTTCGAGACGCCCGAGGACGCCGCGCCGATGATGGCGGAGACGTTGTCGGCGATGAGGGACGTGGCCGACTGCGTCGCGATGTCGGTCGTGGTGTCGCCCGAGTCCTTCTGCTCCACGTCGATCGTGATGCCGGCCTTGGCGTCGTTGATGTCGACGACCGCCTGGTCGACGCCCGCGATCTCGGGCGGGCCGAGGACGGCGAGGGTGCCGGTCTGCGGGAGGATCGTGCCGATCTTGAGGGACAGGTCGCCCGAGCCGCTGTCGCCGCCCGATCCGCTGTCGCCGCCGCCGGCGCAGCCGGCGAGGACGAGAGCGCTGGCGCCCAGAATGGCGACGCCGCCGAGGGTTGCCCGGAGGGACCGCGCGCGGGCCGAGCCGGCCTTCGCGTAAACGCCCATGTTGCTCCTTGAGAGGTGTGTGTCAGTGGGAGCGGCGCCGGTGGCAACCGCTCGGCCAACCTAACCTCCGAAGCAGCCGTGAACAATACAGGGGTGTTACCAATACGTTTCGCGACCGGATCGTTACCATTCCGCTGTCGCGCCGCGCCAGGACGACGCGTTCCGCAGATCAGACGGAGGATCGGCGCCGTCTGCGCTCCGCGGCGACGAGGTCGCCTGAGAAGATCGCCAGGGCGGCCCACACCAGCGCGAAGCCGATCCAGCGCTCGAGCGGCATCTCCTCGTGCAGGACGAAGGCCCCGACGAGGAACTGCAGGAACGGCGTCAGGTACTGCACGAAGCCGACGATCGACAGCGGGAGGCGCCGGGCGGCGCCCGCGAACAGGAGCAGCGGGACGGCCGTGACGATGCCGGCCGAGGCGAGGATCAGGGCATGCCCCGTCCCCTCCGTCGTCAGGGTCAGCCCCACCGTGGAGCCGACGATCGCCAGCTGCACGACGGCGAGCGGCGTCAGCCAGAGCGTCTCGAGCGTCAGCCCGCCGACCGCGTCCACCGTGCCACCGACGCGGCTCTTCACCAGGCCGTAGAGGCCGAACGAGAAGGCGAGGGCGAGCGAGATCCACGGGAAGGACCCGTAGCCCACCGCGATGACCAGCACCGCGATCGCGCTGACGCCCATCGCGGCCCACTGCAGGGGCCGCAGGCGCTCGCGCAGCACCAGGACGCCCAGCAGCACCGTGACCAGCGGGTTCATGAAGTAGCCCGGGGCCGCCTCGATGACGTGGCCCGTGGTCGTGGCGATCACGTAGACCTGCCAGTTGACGTAGATGAGCACGCCCGCGATCGCCATCACGCCGAGCAGGCGGGGGCGGCGCAGCAGCGCGCCGAAGGAGCGCCAGCCACGGAGGACCGTGAGCAGGATCACGCAGAAGACGAGCGAGAAGAGCACCCGGAACGCGACGATCTCGAACGGCGAGGCCGGCGCCATCGCGATGAAGTAGAGGGGCATCGCACCCCAGAGCAGGTAGGCCGAGAACGCGAACAGCAGCCCCGTGCCGGACATCCCGCCCGGGCGTCCCGCCGCTCCGAGCGCCTCCACTCCTTCGCCGACGGGCACGTCCGAAGGGGACGGCGAGACGGACTCGGCAGGGGTGCGGGAGCTGGTCACTCCCCCGATGCTACGCAGGCGCGGGGTGGGAGGACGGCCCCGCAGCGGGCGGATCAGGCCACTGGTCGCGAGGAGGACCGGGAACGACGGAAGGGCCCGGCGACCGAGGTCGACGGGCCCTTCCGAGGGATGCTGCCTAGCGGACGACGACCGCGAGGACGTCGCGAGCGGAGAGGACCAGCAGGTCCTCGCCACCGAACTTGACCTCGGTTCCGCCGTACTTGGAGTAGATCACCTTGTCGCCGACGGCGACGTCGAGCGGCACGCGGTTGCCGTTGTCGTCGATGCGACCGGGTCCGACGGCGACGACCTCGCCCTCCTGCGGCTTCTCCTTGGCGGTATCGGGGATGACGAGACCGGAAGCGGTCACCTGCTCCGCCTCGACCTGCTTGATGACGATGCGATCTTCGAGCGGCTTGATGGACACCGACACGGTTGACCTCTTTCTTGACGACGATGTGGGCGGAACGCGGTTCTGGCACACACGCTCCGAGAGTGCTAGATCCATCGTAGGGGCTCCGCTGGCACTCGTGCAATCAGAGTGCCAAGCAGGGCGGCGGACCCGCCGGGAGGCCGTGGCCTACCATGGCCGGATGCGACGCGACGAGCTGGTCGAGCTCCTCTCCCCCGAGGGCCTCCGGCTCCTCGACTCCCTCGACGGCTACCGGTCCGACGACCTGGTGCGGGCTGTGGCACGCCTCCGTGCCGCCGGCCACTCCCCCGTCCTCGTCGCCGCGGTGCTCACCCAGGCGAGGCTCCGGCAGAAGGCGGAGGCGAAGTTCGGAGAGTTCGCCCGCTCGATGCTCTTCACGGACGCGGGACTCGAGCAGGCGACGCGGCTGCGCGTCGCCGCCCTGCACGCCGGCCGGTTCGCTGCGGCGGGAGCGGCGCGCGTCGCCGACCTCGGCAGTGGGATCGGCGGCGACGCCCTCGCGATGGCCGCGATCGACCTGGCGGTCACCGCCGTCGAGGCCGACGAGGTCACCGCGACCCTGGCCAGCTTCAACCTCGCCCCGTTCCCCGCGGCGAGCGCCGTGCACTCCACGGCCGAGGCCTTCGACCTCGACGGCTTCGACGCGGTCTACCTGGACCCGGCACGCCGCACGGCCGGCCACCGCGAGACCCGCCGGCTCGACGATCCGGACGACTACTCCCCCTCGCTCGACTTCGCGTTCGGCCTGGCCGAGCACCGTCCCGTGGGCGTGAAGGTGGGTCCCGGCTTCGACCGCGAGCGCCTGCCGCGGGACGCCGAGGCGCAGTGGGTCTCGGTCGACGGGGAGCTGGTCGAGACCGGGCTCTGGTTCGGTTCTCTGGCGCGCCCGGGCGTGCGCCGCTCCGCTCTGCTGCTCGGCGCGGCCGGCTCCTCCGAGCTCACCGCGGCGGGCGACAGCGAGGACGAGGAGGTCGGCCCCCTCGGCGCGTTCGTGCACGAGCCGGACGGCTCCGCGATCCGCGCGCGCCTCCTGGGCGAGCTCGCGCGCTCCAGCGACTCGCGGATGCTCTCGCCCGGCATCGCCTACCTGACCGGCGACCATGCGGCCGCCTCGCCCTTCCTCCGCAGCTTCCGGGTCCTCGCCGAGCTGCCGCTGGACGAGCGCACGCTGGCGAAGGAGCTGCGCACCCGCGGCATCGGCGTGCTCGAGATCAAGAAGCGCGGGGTGGACGTCGATCCCGCCCGCTTCCGCAAGCGGCTGGGCCTCTCCGGCACCGGCAGCGCGGTGCTGATCCTGACGCGGATCGCCGGGCGCCACCGCGCGCTGCTCGCGGAGCGCGTCGAGCGGCCCGCGCCGGCTCAGTAGCCGGAGGTGCCGGCGGCGAGGGCGACCACGACGAAGACGAGGAAGACCGCCAGGTAGATCAGCGAGACGGCGATGCCGGCGAACCCGGTGATGATCGCGGTCAGCGCGAAGCCGCGCGCGGCCGGCTCGCGCCGGCGTCCGAGGAAGCCGAGCACGACGGCCGGAGCCGACAGCAGGAAGCCGAAGCCGGCGGCGAAGAGCGTGATGACCAGGCCGACGATGCCGAGGATCATCCCGACGAGGCTCAGCGTGCGGGGGACGACGGGCGCCGGTGCGGCCGCATAGGCGGCGGGATGGCCGGGCGCGGAGGAGTAGGCAGGCGCCGAGGGGTACGCGGGCGGGGGCGGCGGCGACCCGTAGGCCGGCGGCGCGGAGTCGGCGAGCGGCACCGACGGCTGCGATGCGGCCGAGGGCGGAGCGGGCGGAGCCGGGACCCACCTTCCCGCCCACGGGACGGTGCTCGGCCAGGCCGAACGCGAAGTCGAGCGAGGGGGAGTAGTCGTCC
>NZ_PSVE01000049.1:0-1556 GCF_002931775.1 Rathayibacter sp. AY1F4 | reverse complement strand
AGCGACCTGTGGTGGCGCACCGCCGTCTTCTACAACCTCGACGTGAAGACGTTCATGGACTGGGACGACGACGGCGTCGGCGACCTCGAGGGCCTCGTCCACCGGATCGACTACCTGGCCGAGCTCGGCGTCAGCTGCCTCTGGCTCGCGCCGTTCTACCGGTCACCCGGCCGCGACAACGGCTACGACATCAGCGACTTCTACGGAGTGGACGAGCGCTTCGGGCACCACGGCGACGTCGTCGAGGTGATCCGGACCGCCCACGACCGCGGGATGCGCGTGATCGTCGACCTCGTCGTCAACCACACCTCGGACCAGCACCCCTGGTTCCAGGCCGCCCGCTCCTCCCCCGACAGCCCGTACCGCGACTACTACGTCTGGCGAGACGAGCCGCCCGCCGATCAGCCCGCGAACGTGTTCCCGGACGCGGAGGACGGCGTCTGGTTCCGCGACGAGGAGGCGGGCCAGTACTACCTGCACCACTTCTACCGGCACCAGCCCGACCTCAACACCGAGAACCCGGCCGTGCGCGACGAGATCGCGAAGCTCATCGGGTTCTGGCTGCAGCTGGGCGTCGACGGCTTCCGGGTCGACGCGGTGCCGTACCTGATCGAGCCCGGCGCCCGCGACGAGCACGAGTGGCTGCGCCTGCTGCGCCGCTTCGTCTCGCGGCGCTCCGGCGAGGCGATGCTGCTGGGCGAGGTCAACGTGACCCGCGAGGAGCAGCTCGGCTTCTTCGGCGGCGAGGACGCGGACGAGCTGTCGATGCAGTTCGACTTCATCGGCAACCAGCGCCTCTACCTCGCGCTGGCCCGGGAGGAGGCAGCCCCGCTCGTCGAGGCGCTCGCGAGCCGCCCCGAGATCTCCGTCGGCAGCCAGTGGGCGAACTTCGCGCGCAACCACGACGAGCTCACCCTCGACCAGCTGAGCGACGACGAGCGCGACGAGGTCTTCGCGGCGTTCGCTCCGGAGCAGTCGCAGCGGATCCACGGGCGCGGCATCGTCCGCCGCCTCCCGCCGATGGTCGACGGCGACCCGCGCCGCGTCCGCCTGGTCCACAGCCTGGTCTTCTCGCTGCCCGGGACCCCGGTGCTCTACTACGGCGAGGAGATCGGGATGGGCGAGAACGCCGACATCCCGGGCCGGAGCGCCGTGCGGACCCCGATGCAGTGGAGCAGCGCGGCCAACGGCGGGTTCTCGCGCGCCGACGCCGCCGACCTGATCGCCGCCCCTCCCGGCGGCGGCTTCGGACCCGAGCACGTGAACGCGGCCGCGCAGCTCCAGGATCCGGACTCCCTCCTGGCCCACGTGAAGGGCCTCGCCTGGCTGTACCGGCGGTCGCCGGAGATCGGCTGGGGCGAGTACACGCACCTCCCCTGCGACGAGCCGAGCGTGCTCGCGCACCGGATGTCCGCGTCTACCGGCACGACCGTCGCGGTGCACAACCTGGCGTCGAACCCGCGCACGGCGCACCTGACGCTCCCCGACACCCCCGCCGGGGCGCGGCTGGTCGACTCCCTCGGCGGCGAGTCGCTCCCGCTCGGCGAGGACGGCGC
>NZ_PSVE01000048.1:0-2197 GCF_002931775.1 Rathayibacter sp. AY1F4 | reverse complement strand
CTCGAGGGCGCAGAAGGGCATGGTCTCGTCTCCAGGGGGTGGCGGGCGATCGCCCGCCACCCCCTGGAGACGAGACCATGCCCTTCTGCGCCCTCGAGAGCCTCCGCTGATGGAGCTGGGCATCGCCGCGATCGTCGGCGTCTCGGTCCTCGTCGCGGTCGCCGTCTTCTCGCGGCGCCTCGGCGTCGCCGCCCCGATCGTCCTCGTGCTCGCCGGCGTCGGCCTCTCGTACATCCCCGGGGTGCCGGAGGTGGTCGTCCCGCACGAGTGGGTGCTCGACGGCGTGCTGCCGCCACTGCTGTACGCGGCGGCGCTCAGCGTCCCGTTCATCGACTTCCGCCGGAATCTGACCACCATCACCGGGCTGTCGGTCGTGCTGGTGCTGATCTCGGCGGCCGGCGTCGGCGCGCTCCTCTTCCTCCTCCTCCCCGAGCTCGGGCTGGGCCTGGCGATCGCCGTGGGCGCGATCATCAGCCCGCCCGACGCCGTCGCTGCGACCTCGGTCGGTCGGCGGCTCGGCCTCCCGCCGCGGCTGCTCACCCTGCTCGAGGGCGAGGGACTGATCAACGACGCGACCGCGCTGGTGCTCCTCCGCTCGGCCCTCGCCGCCGCCGCCGGGACGCTGGCGACGCCGTGGACCGCGATCGGCGACTTCCTCTACGCCGTCGTCGTGGCCGTCGTGGTCGGGTTCGTGGCGAGCGTGGTCACCGTCTTCGTCCGCTCGCGGATCGAGGACCCGGTGCTCAACACCGTCCTCTCCTTCATCGTCCCCTTCGTCGCGTTCATCCCCGCCGAGGGCCTGGGCGCCTCGGGCGTGCTCGCCGTGGTCGTCGCCGGCCTGCACACCGGGCACGCCTCCTCCCGCGCCTTCACCGCCCAGTCGCGGGTGAACGACCGGATCAACTGGCGGACCGTGCAGTTCCTGCTCGAGAACGGCGTGTTCCTGCTGATCGGTCTCGAGATCCGCTCGCTGATCCACGACGCCGACAGCGCGCGCCTCTCCGTGCCCGGAGCGGTCGGGATCGGGCTGATCGCGGTGGTCGGGCTGATCGTCGTGCGCTTCCTCTGGGTCGGGCCGGTCCTCCTCGGCGAGCGCTGGCAGACCCGCCGGGCCGAGCGCCGGGCCCGCGAGCAGAAGGAGCTGCTCGCGTCGCCCGAGGCGCAGGAGCTGCCGAAGGAGGAGCGCGGCCGGGCGAAGCGGCGCTACCTGCTGCGGCGCAGCGACTACCGGCACTTCAGCCGCAACGGCATCGGCTGGCGCGGCGGTCTGGTGCTCGGCTGGTCCGGGATGCGCGGAGTGGTGACCCTCGCGGCCGCGCAGTCGCTGCCCGAGGACATCCCGTACCGTCCGCAGCTCGTGCTGATCGCCTTCACCGTGGCCGTCGCGACCCTGCTGATCCAGGGCAGCACGCTGCCGCTGCTGATCCGGGCGCTGGGCATCCGCGGGATCGACGTGCCCGAGGACCAGCGCGCGCTCGCGGGTCTGCTCGACGAGATCACCGAGAAGGGCCTCTCGGTGCTGGAGCACCCGGGCGACGCCGTCGAGGGCGCCGACGGCGTCGCCCCGGACGTCCTGGAGCGGGTGCGCCAGACGTCGTTCCTCCGCTCCGAGGCCGCCTGGGAGCGCTCGCGCGGCACGGAGCGGTCGGTCGCGGACACTCCGCACCGCCTCTACCGGGCGCTGCGCCTTGCCGTGGTCGCGGCCGAGCGGGAGGCGCTGCTGGACGCGCGCTCGCGCCGCGCCTACCCGCAGCGCATCCTCCGCGACGCCCAGTCGCTGCTCGACCTCGAGGAGACGCGGCTGCGGGTCCGGCGGGGCTCCGAGTCCTGAGGGCTCGGGGTCGTGACGATCGCTCCCGGGGATGCCCGCGCTGATCCGCGCCCTGTGGAGGAGCGCCGAGCTCCTCGAGTGCGCCATCCGGATCGACCCCTCGGACCACGGCCGTCCGGCCTCCCCGGCATAGCCCGCCGATGCGTCACCCCCCGTTAAGCCCGCGCTCCCCGCTTCCTCTGGCACTGCCGTCGCCCCGCCCGTAACCTGCGGATCGCCTGAGAATCGGATCCCCCGACCCGCCCGGGCGTCCGGAAGGCCCGCCATGCGCTCGAACCCGACCACGACGGCCACGACGACGGCGTAGAGGAAGTCGCCGATCGCGGTCCACGGCGTCGCCAGCGTCCCGGCGGCGGCGGCGAGGGC
>NZ_PSVE01000047.1:0-3582 GCF_002931775.1 Rathayibacter sp. AY1F4 | reverse complement strand
GAGCCCGCGCAGCTCGCGCGCCACGGCGTCCGCCTGCTCGCGCAGCTCCCGCACCGGCAGCGCGGGCAGGCGGCGCAGCTCGCTCCGGAGCTGGCGGTAGCCGCGCTCGCCTGCGGCCGCGTCGGCCGCGCGGGTCAGGAGGCTGTGCCGCGCGCGCAGGGCTTCGCGCCGGGCGAGCGCCGCGGTCAGCACCTCTCCGGTGGGAGTGGTCGCCGTCGCGTTGGTGAGGTTGATCGCCGTGACCAGCCGCTCGAGCTCGCCCAGTGCGCGCGTGCAGTCGGCGAGCAGCTCGGCCGGGTCCTCGGTCGGCTCCTCCCCTTCCTGGTAGGAGGCGTTCGCGACGATCCGCGACTGGAGGGCCTCGATCCGCTTCTGCAGGTCGGCCCGCTCGAGGAGTGCTTCGGCGAGAGTCATGCGACCAGGCAAGCACACATCGGCGCGACCTGCGCCCCTAGGCTGCGACCGTGCCGCTGCAGAACCATCCCGGAGACGTCGAGTTCCCCGTCCGACCCCGGCTGCGCTACGCGCGGGCGGCCGATGCGCATCGTCGCGGTCAGGGCGCCGGACGCCGCGCGCTCCTGGTGACCGCCTTCGCGGCTCCGGTGGGCCTCGTCGGCTTCGCGTGGGGGCTCGCGCTCGGCGGCGGCGAGAGCGTCGTCGCGTTCACGGCGTTCGCGTTCGCTCTGGCCTTCGGGCTGCTCGCCGCCACGGTCGGCTTCCAGCAGTGGGATGCGCGCGCGCCGCGCCGCGAGCAGCTCGCGTACCTCGGCGCGGCCGGCTCGCCGACCCCGTCGCTCCGCCAGCAGCAGCTGCTCGCGCTCGACGCGGTCAGCGACTTCTCGTTCGCCGGCTGGAACTCCTCTCTCGCGTTCCAGCCCTCCTGGGCCGAGCTCCCGGAGGAGCTGCGGCGCCGCTACGCCGACGGAGCGAAGGGAGCGCCGTGGCAGCAGCTGCCGCTGCATCCACTCGTCGAGCACCGGGTCGCGCTCGACCGCGACTTCCGCATCGCCTCGGCCGACGACGTCGAGCTGCTGGTCGCCGACGTGCTCACCCGCGGGCCGCTCTCGACCCGCTTCGCCGAGGTCTCGGCCTCCGCCGACGCCGAGCGGATGCGCTCCCGGGTCGCCGCGCTCACCGGCGGCAGCGAGTTCCACCTCCTCGAGCTCGCCCAGGCGGTCGACGGGCGTCCGCCGCTGCTCCTGCTCGCGGGCGACGCCGAGCGCACGATCGGCGCGATCCGCTACGCCTACGTCGCCGGCTACCTCCCGGCGGCGCGCGCCTGGGAGCTGCTGGCCGCCGTCGGCGACCGCGTCTTCGAGCGCTACTCCGGCTGGGACGCCTACTGGGCCGACGCGGCCCTCGCGATCGCCTTCCGCACCGACTCGCTCGGCGCGGTGCAGCACCACCACCGTCTGCGCGCGGAGCTCGCGGCGTCGGGGTGGCCGGCGGCGTCGGTGCCGTACCCGGACTGAGCGCGGGGCGGCGACGGTGCCTCCGAGCCGGAGCGTTCGGACCGGAGGCGTGCGCCCGCGCGGTGACCTCCCTCGCAGACGGGGCTGTCGACGCGGAGAGCGCCGCGGTCCCGGCGTCAGCCCAGCTTCGAGGCGGGCACCGTCTCGAGGCGGAGCAGGTCGCGGCGCAGGCGCTGCGAGCGGACGTAGCTGCTCAGCACGTGCTCGGGCGAGGGCGGGGAGTCGCTCCCACCGAGGAGGGCGCGCGCGGTCGTGAGGCGTGCGCGGCGGATCTCGTCGAACACGGTGGTGCCGTTCCGCGCGAAGGTGCGCTGCAGCGTCCGCTTCGGAACGCCGAGGCGCTCGCAGATCTCCTGGACCGAGAGGCGGGGGTCGGTGGACATCGCGGCGATCAGGGCGAGGGCGCGCGTGTAGACGTCCTCGCTGCTCTCGCGCGGCAGCGAGGTCGCCAGCACAGCGCCCGCCAGCTGCTCGACGGCGGCCCGCACCAGGGGGAAGGCGGGGGAGTCGGCGTCGAGGGTGGAGCCGAAGGTCGCGTTGACGGTCGAGAGCAGGATGCCGCGGCTGGCCGCGTCGGCCTCGGTGACGACGGCGCCACGGTCGGCCGAGTCGACCAGGCCCAGCAGCGGGCGGTCGAGGGCGATCTCGGTGCGGGCGCTCGGGGTGTCGGTCACGATCGTGAACGGGGAGTCGCAGTGGAGGAAGGCGATGTCGCCCGGCGCGACGCGGACCTCGAGCGCCGCCGGATCGTCCGGCTGGATCACGAGCGCGCCCTCGAGCGGGATGATCAGGCGGACGCCCGGGCCGATGGCGGAGGTGCGGTGCAGGCGGGCCGGTGAGTGCCAGATCCGGAGCACGTCGACGCCGTCGTTGCAGAGGGTGTCGGCCACGATGCGGAACGCGCCGTTCGCGCGGACGTCGACGCCGCTCTGGGCCAGCCACGCGGCCGCCGCGGTGTCCCGGCGGGACACTCCGCGATCGACGATCGGTCGGCTGCCTTCTGCGATTCCCCTGACGGCGGAGTCCCTTCCTCTGGCGCGTCCTCCGTACGACGCGATCCCTCTACCCTGGCCGATCCGGCCCGGTGGTGAGAAGTCTTCATGCGATCGCATCGTCGCTGACCTCCACCGCAAGGTGTCGGAACCCGCCATCGGGGGACGGAACCTGACCTCCGGGGTGCGCCTCGGATCGACGTGGACCTCGAGTGCGGCGGCGTCGGTGAAGGGCCGCTCGTCGCTCGTGCGGCCCCGCAGCACGATGGAGTGGCGGAGCGTCCGGGGCGCCCGCGGCGGCGCGATCGTGTAGTGCGCGACGGCCACGAATCCCGCTCCCGGGGCGACCCGCTCCGGCCGGCCGACGACGGTGACCGGGGCCTCGTCGTAGTCGAGCTCGACGCCCGAGCCGTCGGTGAAGGAGCCGCAGAACAGGGCGAGGTCGTGCAGGGAGGCGGTGCCGGAGTTGTGGAACTGCATCCAGAAGGTGATCACGGCGACGGAGCCGCGGGCGGGCGCGAGCCGCACCGCGCTGCCGTCGAGGACGAGGTGCGGGGGCGCATCGAGCGTCGGAGCTCCGAGCATCAGCCGCGCCGCCTGACGCCCGCCGCCGGTGCGGCCACCGGTTCCGCTGCGCGTCCCGCCAGCTGCAGGAGGCCGCACGCGGCGACCACTCCGACGAGGGCGGCCGTCCAGCTCAGGTCCTGCTGATCGAACTCCCGGAGGTGCGCCGGGACACCCGTGAATCCGAGGATCCCCTGGGCCGCGGCGACGGTGGCGAAGGCGAGCAGCGCGGCCGTGGCGGCGACCGCGGCACAAACGGGCGGGTCGTCCTCCGAGCCCTGGGCGAAACGGCGGACGGCGTGCGCGAGGGCGAGTGCGCAGAGGGCTGCGGCGACGAGGGCGGCCGCGGTGTAGGCCGGGCCGGCGGCCAGCAGGAGGAGGGCGCCCACGACGACCCGCAGGCAGGCCGGGAGGACGCCGGGAGCGCTGCATCCGCGCGCGCCCGGGCCTCCGCCGAGGGCCGCGGCGAGGGCGCGGGACTCCTCGAGGCGCCTCCGGACGCCACGAGGACCGGCCGCGCGGAGCAGGGCCGTCGCGCCCGAGGCGAGCAGCGA
>NZ_PSVE01000046.1:0-5073 GCF_002931775.1 Rathayibacter sp. AY1F4 | reverse complement strand
GGGTGGAGCGGGTGGAGCGAGGGGGCACAGAGAGGTCTCACGGGTCGGCGGCTCGGCGGGGGACCGGGCTCGGGAGCAGGGGAAGCGGCTATGTCACCAGGCGGGGGTGGGAGACCTGTAAGACGGGCCTCCGAAAGCGCTCCGAATAACAGTACGGTAACGAGCGGCGCGTGTCACGCCCGATCGTGTCCGTCTGTGATTGCTAGACCGCCTAGGAAGTCGTCCCCGGTGCGTAATCGGGCGCATCCGGAAGGCCGAAGGCGCGCTCGAGTGTCTCGATGCCGGAGTCGTGCAGGTACCCGGAGAGCTGGGTCCCGACGTATCGCAGGTGGTACGGCTCCGACTCGTACCCCGTGATCGGAGTGGTGTCGGGCTTGTAGCGCACGAGGAAGCCGAAGCGGTGGGCGTTGGCGCCGACCCACTGCCCCTCCGGAGTGTCGCCCCAGCAGATCTCGAGCGCGCACGCGCCCGACGCTCCCACCACGTCGACCGCCCAGCCGGTCTGGTGCTCGCTGTGCCCCGGGCGCGCACTCGTCGCATCCGCTCCCGCCTGCCCGCGCGAGGACACCCAGCCCGCGTAGACGCTGACCTGGGTGTCGTAGGAGCGGTAGGCGCTCTGCACGGCCAGTGAGAGGCCGGCCTCGGAGCGGGCGGCGGCGAAGAGCGGGACGAGGGCGTCCGCGGTCGCCTGGCGCATCGGCTGCCGGTTGACGTAGGGCACGTCGGGGAAGGTCAGGTCGGCGGGGACGTAGTCGACCGGCGCGAGCGTCCGCAGCTTGTTGACGACGACCCAGGTGCTCGCCGGGTCGTCGACGGACTGCGCGGTGAGGTCGATCCCGGTGGGAGCGGGAGTGGGAGTGGGAGTGGGAGTAGGCGTGGCGGTCTGCTCCGCCGTGGGCGCCGAAGTGGTCGCGGCGGCGGAGGGCGACGGAGCGGGCGGTGCCGTCGAGGGGGTCGGCGAGGGCGCCGGCGCTCCGTTCCCGATGGCGGCTCCGACCCCCAGGGCGGTCAGGCCCGCCGCGGCGGCCACACCCCCGATGACCAGGGCTCGGCGGCGGACGGGGCGCCCACCGGTCGGCTCGTTCTCGTTCGACGTCATCCTCCGAGCCTAGACAGACCCGTTCCTGCGCATCTGCTGAAGCACCGGCGATCGGTTCTGTCCACCCGTGCTCCTCCACGCGGGTCGCGCATATCCTCTAAGGATTCACATAAGCAGACCCCCTAGCTTGAGTGACAGCCACGACTCCGCGTGCGACCGCCCCCTCGGCCGCACGGCCCCCCACGGAGCCGTCGATGGAAGGACCCCATGCTCCGACCCCTCACCGCACCCTCCGTCCCTCTTGCCGCCCTCGCTCGGACGCTCGAGGTCGGCGACGAGGGCAGCCTGACGGCCGAGATCAGCGGAGTGACGCTGATCGCCTCCGACGTCGAGCCCGGCGACCTCTTCGTCGCCCTGCCCGGGGTCAACCGCCACGGGGCCGAGTTCGTCGAGCAGGCCGTGGCCCGCGGCGCCTCCGCCGTGCTGACCGACACCGCGGGCGCCGACGCCGCGCGCGCGACCGGTCTGCCCGTCCTCGTGGTCGACGACCCCCGCTCCCGCCTGGGCGCCGTCGCCGCCGCCGTCTACGGGACGGCCGAGCGCTCCCCCGTGCTGCTCGGCGTGACCGGCACCAACGGCAAGACGTCGACCGTCCACATGCTCGAGGGGATCCTCCGCCAGCTCGGCGTCGTTCCCGGCCTCAGCTCGACCGCGGAGCGCCACATCGGCGACACCTCGGTGACCAGCGGCCTGACCACCCCGGAGGCGACGGAGCTGCACGCGCTCGTCGCCCGCATGGAGGAGGAGGGCGTCGGCGCGGCCGCGATCGAGGTCAGCGCCCAGGCGCTCACCCGCCACCGCGTCGACGGCGTGGTCTTCGACGTCGCCGGCTTCACGAACCTCAGCCACGACCACCTCGACGACTACGGCGACATGGACACCTACTTCGGCGAGAAGGCCCAGCTGTTCCAGCCCGATCGCGCGCGCCGGGCCGTCGTCTCGCTCGACTCCCCCGCGGGCGCGCGCCTCGTCGAGGTCGCCGGCGTGCCGGTCACCACGATCACCTCCCTCCCGGGCGTCGACGCCGACTGGACCGTGACGGTGCTCGAGCAGGAGTTCGGCCGCACCCGCTTCCGGATCGGGAACCGCGAGGGCCGTGCCATCACGACCTCCGTGCCGATCATCGGCACCCACATGGCCGCCAACGCCGGGCTGGCGATCGTGATGCTGATCGAGTCCGGTCGGCCGATCGGCGAGATCCGCGCTGCGCTGCACCGCGACGGCGGAGTGGACGCCTCCCTCCCCGGCCGCACCGAGCGCGTCTCCGGCGACCGCGGCCCCACGGTGTACGTCGACTTCGGCCACAGCGCCGACGCCTTCGCCCGCACCCTGGAGGCCGTCCGCGAGGTCACTCCCGGCCGCGTGGTCATGGTGTTCGGCGCCGACGGCGACCGGGACGCGCTCAAGCGCCCGGCGATGGCCGAAGCCGCCGTCCTGGGCAGCGACGTGCTGGTCGTGACCGACCACCACCCGCGTTTCGAGGACCCGGCCTCGATCCGGCGCACCCTCGTCGGGGCCGCCCGCGCCGCACGTCCGGACGCCGAGATCCACGAGGTCGACGACCCCAAGCGCGCCATCCGCGTCGCCGTCTCCCTGGCGCACGAGGGCGACGCCATCCTCTGGGCCGGCCCCGGGCACCAGAACTACCGCGACATCCTCGGCGTGCGCACGCCGTACTCGGCCCGAGCCGAGGCCCGCGCAGCGCTCCGTGAGGCCGGCTGGGCGGACGAGGCGGTCCCCGCTCCGGCCTGATGCACGGCCCCGGCACGGCGGCCCTGAGATCCCGTTCAGGCTCGCCGGACAATCTGTCGCGCTCTCCGCACGCGGTGTAACTTTGCGCAGCACGCAACGTTTGCGGCGGATCGCCGTGCCTGGACGCGTCCGCCAGACAAGGGGACCACCGTGGCCGACTCCGCCTCCGCTCCATCCGCTCCGACCTCGACGCCGTCCGGCGCCGTGATGTCGCACCGGCAGATCCTGTTCGTCATCTTCGGCCTGATGGCGGGGATGTTCCTCTCCTCGCTCGACCAGACCATCGTCGGCACCTCGATGCGCACCATCGCGGACGACCTCGACGGCCTCTCGCAGCAGGCGTGGGTGACCACCGCCTACCTGATCGTCTCGACGATCGCGACGCCGATCTACGGCAAGCTCTCCGACATCTTCGGACGCCGCCCGCTCTACCTGATCGCGATCGTGCTGTTCCTGATCGGCTCGACGCTCGCCGGCTTCTCGACCTCGATGCTCGGCCTCGCGGGCTTCCGCGCCGTGCAGGGCCTCGGCGCCGGCGGACTCATGTCGCTCGCGCTCACGGTGATGGGCGACATCCTGCCCCCGCGCGAGCGCGCCAAGTACCAGGGCTACTTCCTGGCCGTCTTCGGAATCTCCAGCGTCGTCGGACCGCTCATCGGCGGCCTGCTCGCCGGCACCCCCGAGATCCTCTTCATCACCGGCTGGCGCTGGGTCTTCCTGATCAACCTCCCGATCGGCGCCGTCGCGCTCTTCATCGTCGTGCGGTTCCTCCACCTGCCCAAGCCCGCCGGCAAGCGCTCGGTGCGGATCGACTGGTGGGGCGCCTCCCTCGTCGTCATCGCCGCGGGCCCGCTGCTGCTGATCGCCGAGCAGGGCCGCGAGTGGGGCTGGGGCTCGCCGATCGCGTGGGTCTGCTACATCGTCGGCGCGCTGGGCGTCATCGGCTTCATCGCGGCCGAGCGGATGATGGGCGACGACGCGCTCATCCCCCTCAAGCTCTTCCGCTCGCCGACCTTCTCGATGGCGACCGTGCTGGGCGTCCTCGTCGGCTTCGGCATGTTCGGCGGCATGATGGCGATCCCGCTGTACCTGCAGCTGGTGAACGGCGCCACGCCGACCGAGTCCGGCTTCCTGATGCTGCCGATGATCCTCGGCCTGATGATCGCCTCGATCGTCTCGGGTCAGATCATCTCGCGCACAGGCCGCTACCGCGCCTTCCCGATCGTCGGCACCTTCCTGATGTCGGCCGCGTTCTTCTACTTCACCTTCGTGACGATCGACAAGCCGGTGGTCTTCATGATGGGCGGGATGCTGATGCTGGGCCTCGGGCTCGGGCAGATGATGCAGACCCTCACCCTGGCCTCGCAGAACTCGGTCGACGTGGCGAACATGGGAGTCGCGACCAGCGCCTCCACGTTCTTCCGCCAGATCGGCGGCACCCTGGGCACCGCCGTGATCTTCTCGGTGCTCTTCAGCCGCATCCCCGACACCATCGCCGCGGCCTTCAAGAACCCGGCGCTCGCGGCGGATCTGCAGCGGGCCGCCACCGACCCCGCCGTCGCCGCGGACCCGGCCAACGCCGGGATCCTGAAGCTGCTGCAGTCGCAGGACACCGCCGCGATCGGCTCCGCGCTCGACGGGGACACCTCGTTCCTGAACACCGCGGACCGCGCCCTGTCGGCCCCGTTCCTGACCGGGTTCAACGACGCGACCGTGACCGTGTTCCAGGTCGCGCTGGGCGTGGTCCTGCTGGCCTTCGTGCTCTCGTGGTTCCTCAAGACCCCGCCGCTGCGCGCGAAGTCGGCCATGCAGGAGGCGCACGACCTCGCGGCCGAGGACAGCGCGGAGGAGCTGCGCCGCACGGACCCGCAGCTGGCCGCGCGCGCCGGGGCCGACCTGGCCGCGGGCAGCATCGAGCCGGACGTCCGGACGGACTCGATCCGCACCGCTCCTCCGCGCGACGGGCACGGCGCCCACCGGGCCTGATCGGGAAGCGCCGACGGACCGCGTCCTGCGCTCCGCTCCTCCCCTCCGAGGCGCCGCCTCCGCCGCCCGGACACCGCCCTCACCGCGGTGTCCGGACGGGGAGGCGGCGCCTCGCGGTCGTCCGGGGCGCGATGTCCCGCGTTCCGGGGCGAGAGAGCGCTCCACCGGGGCTCTAGGATGGTCGGACCGCTGCCGAAGGAGTCCGCAATGAGCGCCGCCCCCACCCCCTCCCCCGC
>NZ_PSVE01000045.1:0-5641 GCF_002931775.1 Rathayibacter sp. AY1F4 | reverse complement strand
CGTTGTGAAGCACCGTTCTGGTGTGGAGGCGGGATGTGTCCGATTCTTGAGAACTCAACAGCGTGCACTATGTTCAATGCCAATTTTATACCCCGGCCTTGATCTTCGGATCGGGTTGGGATTCCTTTGGAAATTGATGTCAGCTTCCGGCTTTCGGGTCGGAGAGATGTCTTATTTGCTAGAGGTCAAACTTGACTCTCCTTCTCTTCGGGGTTGGGGGTCGTAATTTTTTTACGGAGAGTTTGATCCTGGCTCAGGACGAACGCTGGCGGCGTGCTTAACACATGCAAGTCGAACGATGAAGCCCAGCTTGCTGGGTGGATTAGTGGCGAACGGGTGAGTAACACGTGAGTAACCTGCCCTTGACTCTGGGATAAGCGCTGGAAACGGCGTCTAATACCGGATACGACCTGCCCCGGCATCGGGTGCGGGTGGAAAGTTTTTCGGTCAAGGATGGACTCGCGGCCTATCAGCTAGTTGGTGAGGTAATGGCTCACCAAGGCGACGACGGGTAGCCGGCCTGAGAGGGTGACCGGCCACACTGGGACTGAGACACGGCCCAGACTCCTACGGGAGGCAGCAGTGGGGAATATTGCACAATGGGCGAAAGCCTGATGCAGCAACGCCGCGTGGGGGATGACGGCCTTCGGGTTGTAAACCTCTTTTAGTAGGGAAGAAGGGCTTCGGCTTGACGGTACCTGCAGAAAAAGCACCGGCTAACTACGTGCCAGCAGCCGCGGTAATACGTAGGGTGCAAGCGTTGTCCGGAATTATTGGGCGTAAAGAGCTCGTAGGCGGTTTGTCGCGTCTGCTGTGAAAACCCGAGGCTCAACCTCGGGCCTGCAGTGGGTACGGGCAGACTAGAGTGCGGTAGGGGAGAATGGAATTCCTGGTGTAGCGGTGGAATGCGCAGATATCAGGAGGAACACCGATGGCGAAGGCAGTTCTCTGGGCCGTTACTGACGCTGAGGAGCGAAAGCGTGGGGAGCGAACAGGATTAGATACCCTGGTAGTCCACGCCGTAAACGTTGGGAACTAGATGTGGGGACCTTTCCACGGTCTCCGTGTCGCAGCTAACGCATTAAGTTCCCCGCCTGGGGAGTACGGCCGCAAGGCTAAAACTCAAAGGAATTGACGGGGGCCCGCACAAGCGGCGGAGCATGCGGATTAATTCGATGCAACGCGAAGAACCTTACCAAGGCTTGACATATACCGGAAACTTCCAGAAATGGTTGCCCCGCAAGGTCGGTATACAGGTGGTGCATGGTTGTCGTCAGCTCGTGTCGTGAGATGTTGGGTTAAGTCCCGCAACGAGCGCAACCCTCGTTCTATGTTGCCAGCACGTCATGGTGGGAACTCATAGGAGACTGCCGGGGTCAACTCGGAGGAAGGTGGGGATGACGTCAAATCATCATGCCCCTTATGTCTTGGGCTTCACGCATGCTACAATGGCCGGTACAAAGGGCTGCGATACCGTAAGGTGGAGCGAATCCCAAAAAGCCGGTCTCAGTTCGGATTGAGGTCTGCAACTCGACCTCATGAAGTCGGAGTCGCTAGTAATCGCAGATCAGCAACGCTGCGGTGAATACGTTCCCGGGCCTTGTACACACCGCCCGTCAAGTCATGAAAGTCGGTAACACCCGAAGCCAGTGGCCTAACCGCAAGGAGGGAGCTGTCGAAGGTGGGATCGGTGATTAGGACTAAGTCGTAACAAGGTAGCCGTACCGGAAGGTGCGGCTGGATCACCTCCTTTCTAAGGAGCATCTGGACACCGCAGGGTGTTCCAGGCGCCAGATCAAAGCGAATGTCTTTGCTGGTAGCTCATGGGTGGAACATTGAACTAGGTGCTCGGTGAGATCGTCTCGCGTCAGTACAGCCTTCGGGTTGGGAACGCGTCGGGGCGGTGGAGTCGGGTACATGCACGCTGTTGGGTCCTGAGGGACCGGGCCGGCTGCCTTCGGGTGGCGGGGTCGACTCTCCGGATCCTTTTCTCACGCCTGGGTGTGTGGGAGAGGGATACCGCCCGTATTTTGAGAACTACACAGTGGACGCGAGCATCTTAGATTCACGGCTTCGGTCGTGGATCGACAAGATTCGCATGGCGCGGCTTTCGGGCTGCGGTCATGCAAATCATTGGATCTGCAACTTTTCGAGTTGTAGTTTCTTAACTCATGTGATTAGCAAGTTCATAAGAGCAAACGGTGAATGCCTTGGCATCTGGAGCCGAAGAAGGACGTCGTAATCTGCGATAAGCCTCGGGGAGCTGATAAACGAGCTGTGATCCGAGGATTTCCGAATGGGGAAACCCCGCCAGGCCCCTTGTGGTGACCTGGTGACTCCCGCCTGAATATATAGGGCGGGTAGAGGGAACGTGGGGAAGTGAAACATCTCAGTACCCACAGGAAGAGAAAACAACAGTGATTCCGTCAGTAGTGGCGAGCGAACGCGGAAGAGGCTAAACCGAGTCATGTGTGATACCCGGCAGGGGTTGCATGGCCGGGGTTGTGGGACTTTTCGTTCCGGTCTGCCGGCCGGTGAACGTTACAGCGCATCATAGACGAACAGGTTTGAACGCCTGGCCAGAGCGGGTGCGAGCCCCGTAGTCGAAATGGTGTTATGGCGTGAAGAGTATCCCAAGTAGCACGGGGCCCGAGAAATCCCGTGTGAATCTGTCAGGACCACCTGATAAGCCTAAATACTCCCAGATGACCGATAGCGGACAAGTACCGTGAGGGAAAGGTGAAAAGTACCCCGGGAGGGGAGTGAAATAGTACCTGAAACCGTTTGCTTACAAACCGTCGGAGCCTCCTTGTAGGGGTGACGGCGTGCCTTTTGAAGAATGAGCCTGCGAGTTAGTGCTCTGTGGCGAGGTTAACCCGTGTGGGGCAGCCGTAGCGAAAGCGAGTCCGAATAGGGCGATTCAGTCGCAGGGTCTAGACCCGAAGCGAAGTGATCTATCCATGGCCAGGTTGAAGCGACGGTAAGACGTCGTGGAGGACCGAACCCACTTCAGTTGAAAATGGAGGGGATGAGCTGTGGATAGGGGTGAAAGGCCAATCAAACTTCGTGATAGCTGGTTCTCTCCGAAATGCATTTAGGTGCAGCGTTGCGTGTTTCTTGCCGGAGGTAGAGCTACTGGATGGCCGATGGGGCCCAAAAGCTTACTGACGTCAGCCAAACTCCGAATGCCGGTAAGTGAGAGCGCAGCAGTGAGACTGTGGGGGATAAGCTTCATAGTCGAGAGGGAAACAACCCAGACCACCAACTAAGGTCCCTAAGCGCGTGCTAAGTGGGAAAGGATGTGGAGTTGCACAGACAACCAGGAGGTTGGCTTAGAAGCAGCCACCCTTGAAAGAGTGCGTAATAGCTCACTGGTCAAGTGATTCCGCGCCGACAATGTAACGGGGCTCAAGCACGCCACCGAAGTTGTGGCATTGACATTAGTGGTAGGCCTTCGTGGTCCAGCCGTGTTGATGGGTAGGAGAGCGTCGTGTGGCGAGTGAAGCGGCGGTGTGAACCAGCCGTGGATGCCACACGAGTGAGAATGCAGGCATGAGTAGCGAAAGACGGGTGAGAAACCCGTCCTCCGGAAGACCAAGGGTTCCAGGGTCAAGCTAATCTTCCCTGGGTAAGTCGGGACCTAAGGCGAGGCCGACAGGCGTAGTCGATGGACAACGGGTTGATATTCCCGTACCGGCGAAGAACCGCCCAAGACAATCCAGTAGTGCTAAGTATCTGAATCCCTGTGATGGATCCCTTCGGGGTGAAGCGTTGGGCCTAGCGTACGACCCCGTGCTGGTGCGTTTAGCGTATTAACAGGTGTGACGCAGGAAGGTAGCCGAGCCGGGCGATGGTTGTCCCGGTCTAAGGATGTAGGGCGAACGATAGGCAAATCCGTCGTTCATATAGCCTGAGATCTGATGGGTAGACGCAAGTCGAAATCGGTGATCCTATGCTGCCAAGAAAAGCATCGACGCGAGGTTCTAGCTGCCCGTACCCCAAACCGACTCAGGTGGTCAGGTAGAGAATACTAAGGAGATCGAGAGAATCGTGGTTAAGGAACTCGGCAAAATGCCCCCGTAACTTCGGGAGAAGGGGGGCCTGAGGCGTGAACGGACTTGCTCCGGGAGCGTTCGATGGCCGCAGAGACCAGTGGGAAGCGACTGTTTACTAAAAACACAGGTCCGTGCTAAGTCGCAAGACGATGTATACGGACTGACGCCTGCCCGGTGCTGGAAGGTTAAGAGGAACGGTTAGCCGCAAGGCGAAGCTGAGAATTTAAGCCCCAGTAAACGGCGGTGGTAACTATAACCATCCTAAGGTAGCGAAATTCCTTGTCGGGTAAGTTCCGACCTGCACGAATGGCGTAACGACTTCCCAGCTGTCTCAACCGCGAACTCGGCGAAATTGCATTACGAGTAAAGATGCTCGTTACGCGCAGCAGGACGGAAAGACCCCGTGACCTTTACTATAGTTTGGTATTGGTGTTCGGTGTGGCTTGTGTAGGATAGGTGGGAGACGTTGAAGCGGGCACGCTAGTGTTCGTGGAGTCATTGTTGAAATACCACTCTGGTCACTCTGGATATCTAACTTCGGACCCTAATCGGGTTCAGGGACAGTGCCTGATGGGTAGTTTAACTGGGGCGGTTGCCTCCCAAAGAGTAACGGAGGCGCCCAAAGGTTCCCTCAACCTGGTTGGCAATCAGGTGGCGAGTGTAAGTGCACAAGGGAGCTTGACTGTGAGACTGACAAGTCGAGCAGGGACGAAAGTCGGGACTAGTGATCCGGCAGTGGCTTGTGGAAGCGCTGTCGCTCAACGGATAAAAGGTACCTCGGGGATAACAGGCTGATCTTGCCCAAGAGTCCATATCGACGGCATGGTTTGGCACCTCGATGTCGGCTCGTCGCATCCTGGGGCTGGAGTAGGTCCCAAGGGTTGGGCTGTTCGCCCATTAAAGCGGTACGCGAGCTGGGTTTAGAACGTCGTGAGACAGTTCGGTCCCTATCCGCTGCGCGCGCAGGAAATTTGAGAAGATCTATCCCTAGTACGAGAGGACCGGGATGGACGAACCTCTGGTGTGTCAGTTGTTCCGCCAGGAGCACCGCTGATTAGCTACGTTCGGAACGGATAACCGCTGAAAGCATCTAAGCGGGAAGCCGGCTTCGAGATGAGATTTCCATCCCTTCGGGGGAGAGGCTCCCAGCCAGACGACTGGGTTGATAGGCCGGATGTGGAAGACAGGACTAAAGACTGTCGGAGCTGACCGGTACTAATAAGCCGATAACTTGATAATCACTACACTCATACCGTTGTAAAGGCTGGTAGGAGTGGTCAGAGATTGCTTGCGTCCACTTTGTGGTTCCCAGAAGACGGGCACCCCGCATCCTCCTTCGGGAGGAGCGGAACAATTGAATACACGCACGGCGTGTAACCCAGATTTGACCATGTGCCTTCGGGTGCGTGTGTCGCCAGGGTTACGGCGGCCATAGCGAGAGGGAAACGCCCGGTCACATTCCGAACCCGGAAGCTAAGACTCTCAGCGCCGATGGTACTGCAGGGGGGACCCTGTGGGAGAGTAGGACACCGCCGGACACCATTCACGATGGCCACCCAGAAATGGGTGGCCATCGCTGTTTAACC
>NZ_PSVE01000044.1:0-5803 GCF_002931775.1 Rathayibacter sp. AY1F4 | reverse complement strand
CGCGAGCACGGCGACGTCGGAGGAGTGGCGACCGGCTCGAGTCTGCGGGTCCGCGAGTGCTCAAGAGTTGTCGCAGTCGACGCCGAGTGCGACGACTTCCGGACAGTGGGGGAGGCTCCGGGGTGAGGGCTTGCGAGTGCTCAAGAGTTGTCGCAGTCGACGCCGAGTGCGACAAGTTCTGGACGGTGGGGGAGGCTCCGGGGTGAGGGCTTGCGAGTGCTCAGGAGTTGTCGCAGTCGACGCCGAGTGCGACAAGTTCTGGACAGTGGGGGAGGCTCCGGGGTGAGGGCTCGCGAGTGCTCAGGAGTCGTCGCCGTCGCGGCCGAGTGCGACGACTTCTGGACAGTGGGCGGCGTCCGAGCGGCGTCAGGGGCCTCGGCGGCACCCGTCAGGGGCCCCGGCAGCACCCGTCAGGGGCCCCGGCGGCACGCATCCGGGGGCCCGCGGCGCGCGTCGCGCCCGGCACCCGCGACCTAGGGTGAGGGCATGCATCCGCTCGACGCCCAGGACCCGCTCGCGCACTGCCCCGAGCTGTTCGTCCGCACCCCCGAGGTCCGCTCCTACCTCGACGGCAACTCGCTCGGCCGGCCGCTGCGCGCGAGCGTCGCCCGGCTCGCGCGGTTCGCGGAGGAGGAGTGGGGCGGCCGCCTCATCCGCGGCTGGGAGGAGGGCTGGCTCGACATGCCGCTCGAGGTCGGCGACGCCCTCGGCTCCGCGGTGCTGGGAGCCGCGGCCGGGCAGACGGTCGTCGCCGACTCCACGACCGTCCTGCTCTACAAGCTCGCCCGCGCGGCGATCGCCCGCCAGGCGGAGCAGGGGCGCGACGAGATCGTCGTGGACACCGACAACTTCCCCACCGACCGGTACGTGCTGGAGGGTATCGCGGCCGAGACCGGCAGCACGCTCCGCTGGATCGACTCCGACCCCGGGAGCGGCGTCGGCCCCGACGACCTCGCCCCCGTGCTCGGCGAGCGGACGGCACTGGTGCTGCTCAGCCACGTCGCGTACCGCTCGGGGTTCCTCGCCGACGCCGCGGCGATCACCGCCGAGGCGCACGAGGCCGGCGCGCTCGTGCTCTGGGACGCCTCCCACTCCGTCGGCTCGGTGCCGCTCGAGCTCGACGCGTGGGGCGCGGACCTCGCGGTCGGCTGCTCCTACAAGTACCTGAACGGAGGCCCGGGGGCGCCCGCGTGGGCGTACGTCGCGTCGCGGCACCAGGGCTCGCTCGCGCAGCCGGTGCAGGGCTGGATGGGCGTCGCCGACATGTTCGAGATGGGACCCGGCTACCGTCCGGCCGAGGGCATGCGGCGCTTCCTCAGCGGGACCCCGCCGATCACGGGGATGCTCGCGATGCAGGACATGATCGCGCTGATCGCCTCGGTGGGCATGCCCGCGGTCCGCGCGAAGTCGGAGGCGATGACGGCGTACGCGCTGGAGCTGGCCGACGCGTGGCTGGTGCCGCGCGGGGTGCGGGTGGCGACTCCGCTCGACCCCGCCCGGCGCGGCTCGCACGTGACGATCGCGCACGGGTCGTTCGCCGGCCTGGTCCCGCGGCTGCAGGCGGAGGGGATCGTGCCGGACTTCCGCCGACCCGACGGCATCCGGATCGGCCTCTCGCCGCTGTCGACGACCTTCGCCGAGCTGGAGCTGGGCATGGCGGCCATCAGGGACGCGCTGGACTGAGCGGGCCGGGGCTCGGCGGGGCGGCTGTCCCCGGCCCCGCCGGCGCCCTCACCGCGCGTCGCGCGTCCGGCGGGTGCTCTCCTTCTGCAGGGCCTCGACGAGCTCGGCCTTCGTCATGCGCGAGCGGCCGGAGACGTCCAGGCGCTTGGCGAGGTCCATCAGGTGCGCCTTGGTCGCGTTCGCGTCCACTCCGCCCGCCGTCTCGCCCCCGGGGGAGCGGCCGTGGCCCTCGGCGCGGGAGTCGGAGGGGCCGCTCTCGGCCTTGCGCTCCCAGTGGTCGCCGACCTTCTCGTACTCGTGCTTCAGCGCGGCGAAGGCCGTGCGGTGGGCGCGCTCGCCGTCGCCGTAGCTGTCGACGGCGGAGTCGTGCGCGGCCGACCAGAGCTTCTGCGCGTGCTCGTCGGAGCGCTCGATGGTGGACGGGATCTGTTCCTCGCGGGGCATGGCGGCCTCCCTCTCGTCCTCCGACGCTACGTCGGGTCGGAGGCGCCGGTCACCCCGTTGACGAGCGCACGACGGGGCGCCTCCGTCCCCGGAGCGCACTCGGGAGGCCGCTGCCGGTGTTCTCACCGGGCCGACGCCGATGATGGGGCGATGTTCATCCCGACCAGAGCCGCCGGTCTCGAGGCGCTCGACGACTTCGTCGCCCGCGCCGGCTCCGCCTACGCCCGCGACCGCAACCACGACCTCGGACCGTCCCGGGACAACGTCTCCGGACTCTCGCCCTACCTCCGCCACCGCCTCGTCACCGAGCGGGAGGTCGTCGCCGCGGTCCTCGCGCGGCACCGCCTGACCGCCGCGGAGAAGTTCGTCCAGGAGGTGTTCTGGCGCACGTACTGGAAGGGCTGGCTCGAGCAGAACCCGGACGTCTGGCGCCGCTACCGCCGCGAGGTGGCGGACTCCTCCGCGGGCGATCCTCCGCCCGGGTACCTCGACGCGATCGGCGGACGCAGCGGCATCGACGCGATGGACGCGTGGGTGAGCGAGCTCGTCGAGACCGGGTACCTCCACAACCACACCCGCATGTGGTTCGCGAGCATCTGGGTCTTCACCCTCGGACTGCACTGGCAGCTCGGCGCCGACTTCTTCTACCGGCACCTGCTCGACGGCGACGCCGCGTCCAACACCCTGTCGTGGCGATGGGTCGCCGGCCTGCAGACTCCGGGCAAGACCTACCTCGCCTCCGCGTCCAACATCGCGCGCTACACGGAGGGGCGCTTCTCGCCGAGCGGCCTCGCCACCACGGCCCCCGCGCTCACCGAGGAGCCCTTCCCGCCGCGGGCACCGCTCGAGCAGGACGACGTCGTCGGGACCGTCGGCGCCCGCCCCGGCCTCCTGCTGCACGAGGAGGACCTCGAGGCGGAGAGCCTGCTCGCCGAGCAGCCGGGTCTGGCCGAGCGCCTCGTCGCGTGCGCCGTCGCCGGGGACGCGGGCGGGCGCTCGCCGTCCGGAGTCTCCGACGCGGTCTCCGCCTTCACCGCCGCGGCGCTCGCCGACGCCGCCGAGCGCACCTCCGACTCGAGCGGCCGGCCTGCGAGGGTGCTCGCGGACACGCGTCCCGCGACGGTCGTCGACTGGGCGGTCTCCGAGCGGATCGACACGGTGGTCGTTCCGTACGCGCCGGTCGGGCCCGTCGGAGAGCGGGTGGAGGCGCTCCGCTCGGCTCTCGCCGACGAGGGGGTCGCGCTCGTCACCGTGCGCCGCCGCTGGGACGGTGCGGCGTGGCCGTCGGCGTCGCGGGGGTTCTTCCCGTTCCGGAAGCGGATCCCGGCGCTGGTGCGCGACCTCGTCGAGCCCGCCGACGCGGCCCGCCTGTTCTGAGCGGCGTCCTGTGAGGCGCGTCCCGTGAGCCCCGTCCCGCTAGCCGCGTCCTGTGAGTTCCGTCCTGTGAGCCCCGTCCCGCAGAACCTGCCTGGTCCCGCGGGGCGGGTGCCGCTCAGCCGAGCAGGCGGTCGCGGAGGAAGTCGCTCGCGAAGCGGCCCGAGGGGTCCCACTCGGAGCGGAGGGTGCGCCACTCCTCGAGGTGCGGGTAGAGCGGCGCGATCTCGTCGGCTCCGGCGAGGAAGTGCTTGCCCCAGTGCGGCCGGGCGCCGAGCGGCAGCAGCGCGCCCTCGACGGCGGGGAGCACGGCGTCGACGCCGGCGCGGTCCTTCTTGAAGGTGAAGTGCACGCCGACGCTGTCGCGGCCTCCGGCGGGGGAGAGCCACTGGTCGTCGCCCGCCATGGTCCGCAGCTCCGTGATGAGCAGGACGTCGTCGATCCGCTCGCCGATCGCGCGCAGCGCCACGATCGCCTCGAGGACGTTCGCGCGCGGCACCATGTACTCGCTCTGGATCTCGTCGCCCGCGCTCGGCTCGCGGTCGAGGCGGAAGTGCGGCAGGCGCTCGGACCACGGTCCGACGGAGCCGCCGAACGGGTTCAGGTTGGAGTCGACGCCCTCCGAGACGGCGAAGAGGCTCGCGGAGGCGGCGACCGCGCCCAGGTGCGTCGCGTCGACGTCGGCGACGGATCCCGCCGCCACCTTGGTCTTCAGCCACAGCTGCTCCACGGTCGGCGAGGACCAGTGGGTCATGAGGCTGACGCTGTAGGCGGAGGAGGTGATCGCGTCGAAGTCGTCGAGCACGCGCTCCCAGGGCAGGTCGACGAACGCGTCCTGGCGGACGTCGAAGGTCGGCTGGATGTCGAGGGTCACGCGGGTGACGATGCCGAAGGCGCCGAGGCCGACGACGACGCCCTCGAAGCCCGGCTCCCCGCGGCGGATCGTGCGCAGCGAGCCGTCGGCGGTGACGAGCTCGAGCGCCGAGACGGCGGAGGAGAGGTTCGCGTTGCGGTCGCCCGAGCCGTGGGTGCCGGTCGCGATGGCGCCGGCGACCGAGATGTGCGGGAGCGAGCCCATGTTGTGCAGGGCGTAGCCGTTGCTGTGCAGGTGTGCGGCGACGACGCCGTAGCGGGTGGCGCCGCCGACGGTGACGGTGCTCGCCTCGGCGTCGATCACGGGGTCGGAGGCCAGGCGCCCCAGGTGCAGCAGTGCGCCGGGGGTGTCGGGCAGGGAGTTGAAGGAGTGGCGGCTGCCGAGGGCGCGGACGCGCTCGTTCTCGCGGACGAGGCGCTGCACCTCCTCGACGGACTCCGGCTCGATGATGGCGGCGGCGCGGTACTCGTAGGTGCCCGCCCAGTTGCTCCGTGAGGTCATGGGTCCATTCTGCCGGGTGCGCGGGGGATTTGTTGTTGGTTGCAACGAATGGCCCGGTGGTGCACGGGGAAACCGCAGGACGGAACGGCGTGGAGATTGTTCGGGGCGCGCTTCGAGCCCCTGACGGGGAGGACGGCGCTGACCGCGCGCAGACGACCCCGCTCCGATCTGTTCCGGGTGTGCGTGAGCCTCCTGGTCACGATCGTGGTGGTGCTGCTCGTCCTGGCGACGGGGCCGCTCGCTCCGGGCGACGGGGCCGTCGATGCGACGGCGACCCTCGTTCCGGTCTCTCTGCTCGGCCGGCCGCTCTCCACCGCTCTCTCCGTGGGCTGGAGCGCCGCCTCGTACTCGCGCCTCGACGAGCAGGCGCTGCGAAGCACCGCCGAGGAGGAGGCGCGCGGCGAGCGGCGCCTTCTCTCGCGGATGCTGGGGGCGACCGGGGCGACCGGCACGACGCTGTCGGCGGCGGTGCCGGCGATCGTGGTCACGGTGGCGATCGCGGTCACGGTGGTGATCGCGCAGAGGACGGAGTTCCGCAGCGAGCCCCTCTCCATCGCCGCCGCCCTGCTCACCGTCGCGAGCTCGTGGGTGCTGATGGTCTTTGCGGTCGCACAGGCCTGCCTGCGCCTCGAGTCGCGGTCGCCCCGGCGGTCGCAGGTGCGCTTCGCCTTCGAGGAGGCGCCGCACTTCAGTGACGACGCGACCCTCGCGCTCCTGCTGTCCACGATGGCGGCCACGGTCTCGGCCGAGATCCGCTCGAGAGAGGGCTGGCGCCTGGTGCGCGCGAACGTCGTCTTCGCGTTCGCCTTCGACTCGGTCATCATCCCGATGACGGTGTCGCTGCTGTTCGGCGGATTCACGGGCTGAGACGGCGGGAGCGGAGCGTCCGGCGGAGCCGGGGGCGGTGGGGTCGGGTCGGGTTGGAGG
>NZ_PSVE01000043.1:0-8722 GCF_002931775.1 Rathayibacter sp. AY1F4 | reverse complement strand
GCCCCTCCTTCCGAGGTCACCGTGCCCCTGCCTCCCCGGCCCGCCGACGCCGCGGTGCTGCTGCGCGAGCAGCGGGAGGTCGGCGTGCTCTGCGCTCGGCGGGCCGGCGGGGTGCTCACCGCCGCCTCAGCCCTGCACCTGCTCGCCCTGACTCCGGCCCAGCTGCTGACGGTGGTGCCGAGCGCCGCGCTGCTCGTCGTCTCGGCGCTCGTGCAGCTCGCGCCCAGCCGGTCCGTCGCGACGGGGGCGAGGGCGGTCGCCCTCGGGCTCGCGCTGGACGTCGCGGCGCTCGTCGCGTTCCTCTCGCCGGACGTCGACGCCTCCCTCCGAGCCATCCTGAGCGGGATCACGATGCTCACCTCGATGGCGCTGCCGTGCGCGATGCTCGCCGTCGGCGCCTGGCGGGGCCTGCCCTGGGCCGCGGTCCTGGCGCTGCTCCCGGTCCTGGTCCTCGGGGCGGCGACGACGGGGGCGTCCGGGCGCGCGCCGTTCGTCCTCCTCTCGATCGTCGTCTGCTGGGCCCTGCTGCTGACGGCCGCCCGCTGGCTCGCGGGCAGCGTCGCGCGGGCCCACGTCGGCACGGCCCGTCTCCGGAGGGCCCACGACGCCGAGCGCCGCTCCAGCGAGACCGAGTCGCGGCACCGCGCCGACGCGCGGCTCATGCACGACACCATCCTGGCGACCCTGACGCTCGTGGCCCATCGGGGCGAGGGAGTGCCGGCTCCGGTGCTGCGCGACCGGGCGGCGGCCGACCTCGCGCTCCTGCGCGGTGTGGAGGCGGTGGACGAGCCGGAGCCGGCCTCCGGCGTCCGGCTGCCCGAGCCGCTCGCCGCGCTCGGTCGGCGGTCGGCGGAGGTCGGCGTCGAGGTGCGCTGGCACGGCGGTGCCCAGCCGCGGATCCGTGCGGAGGTGCTCGACGCCCTGGTGCGCGCGACCGGGGAGTGCCTCGAGAACGTGCGCCGTCACTCCGGGGCAGCGCTGGCGCACGTGAGCGTCGCGGAGGAGGCGGGCTCGCTCCGCGTCGTCGTCACGGACGAGGGGCGCGGCTTCGATCCGGCCGCGGTGCCGCCGGGGCGCCTGGGCCTCGCGGAGTCCGTCGTCGGCCGCGTCGAGGCGGTGGGCGGCACGGTCCGGGTCTTCTCGGCGCCGGGATCCGGCGCGACCGTGCTGCTGAGCGTGCCGCTGCTGAGCGTGCCGCTGTGAGCGGGACGCGGCAGGAGGAGGGGCCGGAGGACGGGACGCTCCTCGAGCTGGTCCGCGCGGCGGATCGGAGCCCCGGAGCGCTGTGGAGCATCCGCGAGCGCCTGACGCGGCCGAACCGCCTGAGCGGGAGCTACCTCGGGCTGGGCTTCCTCACCATGGCGGTGATGCTCGACATCCGCGGACTGATTTCGTACCTCTGGTCCCTCGACGCCCGGTCCGCGACCTGGGTGAGCGGTCTCTCCTGGCTGCTCGTGATCGCCGCGAGCGCGGCGGGGGCCGCGATCGCCCTGCGCCGCCACGGCGAGCTGCCGCGCTGGGCCTTCGCGGGCGTCCTCGGCGTCGACGTGATCGCGCTGCTGCTCGAGTTCGCCGACCACGCGCTGCCCACTCCGGCACCGATGTACTACCCGTCGGTCTGCGTGGGAGTGGGCGCGGGCGTGATCGCGCTGATCACCTTCCAGCCGCTCTCGCGCTCGTTCCTCGCCCTCGTGGTCCTGGTCGCGCTCGCGGCGCTCGGACTCGTCGGCCAGGCGCTGCTCGGCGATGGAGGCGCCGCCCTCGCGGTGGGCAACGTCCTCCTCGCCACCGCGCCGGCGGCCGTGTGCGTCGTCGTGCTGACCGCGCTCGACCAGTACGTGCGGCGCACGCTCGACCGGAGCCTGGCCGACAGCACCGTCCACGCGGCCGACGGCGACGAGTTCACCCAGGTGGACGCGCGCATCGAGGAGCTCCTCGAACGGGTCCGGACGCCCGGGCTCCTGGACGAGGAGCTGGGCGAGCGGGCGCGCGTGCTGGGAGACGAGCTCCGGGTGGCGCTCGCCCGCAGCCACGACCGCACCTGGCTGCGCATCGCCGTGGAGGAGTCGGCGCTGCTGTCCTCCGCGGTCGCGGTGGACGATCCCGGAGGTGCCGCCGCGCTGCTGCCCCCGCTCGACCGCTCGCGCCTGCTCTCGGTGCTCTGGCTGCTCACCGTCCCGGCGGCCCGGCCCTCGCTGGCCGTCCGCCTGGAGGCCGGCGCCGGCGGCGAGGTCGAGCTCACTCTCGTCGCCGCGGGGATCCGCGCCCGCGACCTGGACCGCTCGGTCTGGGGCATCCTGAGCGAGATCGGCGAGCACCGCACGACGACCGATCACGGCGCGACGAGGATCCGCGTCGCGCACCGCCCCCGGAGGAGGACGACGACATGACCATCGAGCCCGCGATCACGCTGGCCATCCTCGACGACCACCCGATCCTGCTGTCGGCGCTGGCGGAGTGGATCCGCCGCTCGGGCACGGACATCCGCGTGGCGGCGACGGCCGGCACCTGGACGGACCTGCTCGCTCACCCGGCCTTCCCGACCGACGTGGTGCTGCTCGACATCGACCTCGGCGACGAGCTCGACCTCGCCATGAAGATCCGGATCATCGCGGCCGCCGGCGCCGCCACGATCATCATCAGCACCCACTCCGAGCCGGCCACGATCAGCCGGGCGCTCCAGGCCGGAGCCCACGGCTACGTGGTCAAGAGCGAGCGGACCGAGACGATCCTCGCGGCGATCCGCGCAGCGGCGCGCGACGAGCGCTTCCTGACGGCGCAGACGCGGGAGCTGCTCGGGGCCGACCGCCCGGGCACCCTGACGCACCGCGAGCGGGAGATCGTCCGCCTCTTCGTCGACGGGATGCCGCTGAAGCAGGTCGCGACGCTCCTGGGCATCACCCTGGACGCTGCGCGGAGCTCGCTGCGCAGCGCCCGGGGCAAGTACCGGGCGGAGGGGATCGCCGTGAGCACGAAGATCTCGCTCCGCCGCCAGGCGCTGCGCGACGGGATCGTCGAGCGCTAGACGCGCGCTCGAGGACCCCGCGGCCTCAGACCGTCTCGGGGCGCTTCTGCCGCGCGGGCTCGGCGGGGTCGTCGGGCCCGTTCCAGATCGAGACGATGCCCCAGACGACGGCCGCGATCGGCACGGCCAGCACGGCGCCGACGATGCCGGCGAGGACGGTGCCCACGGTCAGGGCGATGAGGACGATCAGCGGGTGCAGCTTCAGCGAGCGCGCCATCACGACCGGCTGGAGGAAGTTGCCCTCGAGCTGGTTGACCCCGATGACGACCAGGATCACGATCAGCGCGGCGACCGGGCCGTTGGCCACCAGCGCGACGAGAGCGGCGAGGATGCCGGCGGCCGTGGCTCCGACGATCGGGATGAACGCGGTGAGGAAGACGATGACGGCGAGCGGGATCGCCAGCGGCACCTGGATGATCGCCAGTGCGACTCCGATGCCGATCGCGTCGACCGCCGCGACGGTCGCCGTTCCGCGGACGTAGCCGCCCAGCACGTCGACCGTCTTGTGCCCGACGCGCTTGGCGCGCGCGTAGCCCGAGCCGGTGAAGGGGCGCAGGAGGAACTCCCAGATCTTCGGGCCGTCCTTCATGAAGAAGAAGAGCACCACGATCATCAGCACGAGGCCGGTGATGAAGTTCGCCGCTGCGGAGACGCCCGCGAGCGCGCCGTTGCCGAACGAGCTGGAGGTGAGGAAGTCGACGACCGACTGGCGGGCGGACTCGATCTGCTCGTCGGTGATCTGGAACGGCAGGTGCTGCACGTAGTCCTGCAGCGAGGTGATGCCGTCGGAGGCGCTGCTGACCAGCTCGTCCCACTGGTTGCGGACCGCGACCGTGATCAGCCAGCCGACCGCGCCGAGGATCGCGAGCAGCCCGATCAGCGCCAGCCAGGTCGCGAGGATCGACGGCACGCCCTTGCGCCGCATCCACGCCAGGACCGGGTGGATCGCCGCGGCGAGGATGAGCGCGATCATCACGGGGATGAGCACCAGCGTGAGCTGCGTCATCGCGAAGACGAGCACCGAGGCCAGCAGGAGGACGATGACCACCTGGAGGCAGCGGGTGGCGAACCGGCCGAGGCCGTCGCTCCAGACCCGCCGCTGCGGATCGGGTGCGCTCGGCTGCGGCGCGGCGGCGCTGGTCGAGGAGTCGTTGCGGTCGAAGAAGCCCATGGAGGGACGGTATCGGCTCGGGCCGACCTGCCGTCCCTCCTTGACACCCCGGCCGCGCCGCGGCGATCCGGGGGTCAGAGACCGGCGGGCTTCTCCTTCGTGCGCAGCCAGGTGTCGAAGAAGTCCGCCAGGTCGGAGCCGGAGACGTTCTCGGCCAGGGCCTGGAAGTCGGCGGTCGTCGCGTTCGAGTAGCGGTTCTCGGAGGCCCAGCGCTTCAGCAGCACGCCGAACGCGTCCGCGCCGATCCGGTCGCGGAGGGCGACGAGCGTCAGGCCGCCGCGGGCGTAGACGGGCGCGTCGAAGAGGCCCGCGGCTCCGGGGTCGGCGACGGCGGTCGACCAGAACGGGTCGTCGGCGGGAGCGGCGGCGACCCGGGCGGCGGACTCGGTGACGCTCGCGCCGCCGGTGTGCTCCTCCCAGAGCCACTCGGCGTAGGTCGCGAAGCCCTCGTTCAGCCAGATGTCGGACCAGGTCTCCGGAGTGACGCTGTCGCCGTACCACTGGTGCGCGGTCTCGTGCGCGACGGTCGACTCGTCCGCGCCGCCGGAGTAGAACGAGCGGCCCTGGGTCTCGAGGGCGTAGCCGATCCGCTCGTCGTCGACCACGGCTCCGGCCGAGCGGAACGGGTACGGGCCGAAGACGGAGGAGAAGTAGTCGATGATCGCGCCCTGCTTCGCGAGGGCCGCCTCGGTGCGGGCGCGGGTGTCGCCGGTGATGTCCCGGTCGATCGCGTCGATGGTCGTCACGCCGCCCTGGGTGGAGCGGACCAGGTCGTAGTCGCCGATGTTCACCATGGCGAGGTAGCTCGCCATCGGGCTGGTCTCGACCCAGCGGGAGGTCGTCCACCCCTTCGACGTGGTGGGGGAGCCGACCGGCAGGCCGTTCGCGACCACCGTCCGGCCCTCCGGGACCGTGATGCTGAAGGTGTAGCGCGCCTTGTCGGCGGGCGAGTCGTTGACGGGGTACCAGGTCGAGGCGCCGTCCGGCTCGCTGGCGACCAGGGCGCCGTCGTCCGTCGACCACCAGCCGAAGGGGGCCCCGGTGCCGTCGACGGGGTTCCCAGTGGTCCCGGCGTAGTCGATGCTCACCAGCGCGGGCAGGCCCTTCCGGAGGGTCCGGGCGGGCGTGACGGTCAGCTCGTCCCCCGACTGCGAGAACCGGGCGCCCCCGGCGTTGACGGTGACCTTCGAGACGGTGAGGCCGGTCAGGTCGAAGGAGAGCGAGCGCAGGTCCTTCTGGGGCGCGAGGGTGACCACGGCCCTGCCGCCGAGGGCCCGGGTCGCCGGATCGTACTTCAGGACGAGGCTGTAGGTGAGGGCGTCGAAGCCGCTGCTGCCGAGGCCGGGGAAGTACGGATCGCCGGCGCTGGTGCCCCCGTCGACGGCGCCCGCGCGGGCGGCGGGGGAGGCGATGGCGGCGGGTGCGAGGAGGAGGGAGGAGGCCACGAGCGCGCTGAGCGCGGCTGACGCACGGAATGTCATGTCCGCACGCTAGCGGGCGGGCGTTTCGTGCGCGTGTCGGCACTGTGCCGAGGAGAAGCCCCGTCGATCGACGGACGGGCGATCCCGGTCCTGCCGGGGCGAGTCAGGTGCGGAATCCGTCGCGGCGACGGAGCATCGCACGGTGGAATTACCCATTCGAGCGGTCGAAGCCGCGCGGATCGTTGCGTCGGCGACGGATTCCGCACTACAGTCGCCGTGTTCATGCAGGTGTATGGGGTGCGGTACCCGAAGCCGCACTGCACCGCCCTGCTCGGAGCAGACGCCTCCGCCGGGAGGGATGACGATCCTCTCTCCCGGCGGGAGGCGGACCGGGCGGATCCGCCCGGCCGCCGCCGGCGCTAGGCCGGGACGCGCACCGTCAGCCCGCCGGGCTCGATCCAGGTGCGGAACGCCGAGGTCGAGCCGAACGGGTCGCCGTCGAGCTCGATCTCCTGCGCGTGCTCGAGGCGGACCGTGAGGTCGCGGCCCTTCACGTACCGCAGGGCCGACACCTCCTTGGTCAGGCCCATCAGCTTCTTGCCGACGACGCCGCTGCGGCGGAGCACGCCGTTCTCCCACACCACCTTGAAGATGATCTGCACCCAGCCGAAGAAGCCCTCGGGGCGCAGCAGGACGATGTCGAACTCGCCGTCGTCGACGGCCGCGTCCGGCAGCAGGAGGATGTTCGCCGGCAGGGCGCCGCAGTTGCCCACGATGATCGTGTGCGCGCGCACCTTGCGGGTCTTGGAGCCGTCGAGGCGGTAGCGGAACTCGAGCTGGTTCTTGTCGAGCAGGGCCTTCCGCAGCGCGTCCACGTAGGCGAGCCAGCCGGCGCGCTTCTTGAGGTCGTCGTCGGTGTTGGCGAGCATCTTCGCGTCGATCCCGAGGCCCGCCATCACGACGTAGGCGTGGCGGTCGCGGCCCGTGGAGGTCTCGATGTCGATCATCCCGACGTCGATCGCCCGGTCCTGTCCGGAGAACGCGACGGTCAGGGAGTTGTCGATGTCGTCGAGCGTGAGGTTCAGGTTGCGGGCGAGCAGGTTGCCGGTGCCGGAGGGCAGCAGCGCGAGCGAGGCGTCGGAGCCTCGGAGGGCCTCCGCCACGACGCGGACCGTCCCGTCGCCGCCGGCCGCGATCACGACGTCGGCGCCCGCGGCGAGGGCCTCCTTCGTCTGACCGGCGCCGGGGTCCTCGACGGAGGTCTCGTACCAGAGCGTCTCCTCCCAGCCGGCGGCCTCCTCGGCGCGCTTCACCGCGGCCTTCACGGACTCCACGTCGACCTTGACGGGGTTGTAGACGAGGGCGGCACGGCGGCGCTCAGGCATCGTCGCGGCTCTCGTCGAGCTCGTCGCCGTTCTCGTCGACACGGCCCGGACGCACGGCGGCGTCCTCGCGGATGTCGATGCGGGTGTCGCCGGCCTCGGTGGTCGAGACCTCGATGCGCGGGGCCGCGTCGGCCTCCGTCGCCTTCGGGGCGCTGGTCAGCTGGTCGTGGCGGTCGTCCGCGCTCTGGTCGGTCATGCCTGGACGGTAGCAGCGGGCGATCCGCGCCCGCGCGGGCTTGCGTCAGCGGCCGCGCGCCGCCTGGAGACCCCAGAGCACGAGCGGGATCTGGAGCGGGAGGCGCAGCAGCGTGATCGCCCGGGTCCGCGGCCGACGGGCGTCCCGCGCCATCTGCACGTTGCCGGGGAGGACGGCGGCCATCAGGGCGGCGGAGGCGAGACCGCCGGCCGCTCGGGTCCGCGGGTGCAGCGTCGCGGCCGCGCAGACCAGCTCCGCCGCTCCCGAGACGAGGACCCAGCCGCGCGCCGAGCCGGGCATCCCGCGCGGGACCACCGCGTCGAAGGTCCGCGGGTGCACCAGGTGGACGACTCCCGAGACCGCCATCGCCGACACGAGCACGAGCGGTCCCGGGCCCAGGCGGCTCATCGGCCCTCCGCCCCGCGCTCGAGCGGAGCGACGTGGTCGAGGATCCGGCGCCACTCGCGCACCAGCGCCAGCCGGCCGGCTCCGTCGACCGTCACGGTGCGCGCCCGGGCGAGGCGGCCGCGGTACCAGCGGCCGTCCTCGGCGCTCGCCACCGGGTCCGCGTCGCCGTGGACCAGGAGCGTCTCGGCGGTCACCCGGTCGAGGTCGTCGGCCCAGGAGCCGTCGCGGAGCGCTGCGAGGTCGGTCGCGGCGCCGCTCGGGCCCTGCCGCCAGCCCTCGGCGAGCATCCGCTCCAGCCGGTTGCGCAGTCCGCCGTGGGTGGCGAGCACCGGGTCGTCGGAGTCGATCCCGAGCGCGTCCAGGCCCGGCTGCGTCTGCGGGAGGGCGGCGGCGATCGCGTCGGCGTCCTCCCCGCGGAGTGTCTCGCGCCGCTCCCACGCGCTCGTGGGGTGCACGATCGCGCCGGCCTGCGGGGGCGCGGGGGTGCCGACCAGCGCGAGGCGGTCCACGAGGTCGGGGTGCCGGGCCGCGAGCGAGAGCGCGAACGCGCCGCCGGAGCCCCAGCCGACCACGCCGACGCTGCCGAAGCGGGCGCCCTCGACCATGCGGGCGGTGCGCTCGGAGCGGCGCAGGTACTCGGCGAGGTCGTCCGCGCGGTCCTCGACGCGGCCGTGAGCGGCGTCGACCGGGTCCGAGGCGCCGTAGCCGGGGCGGTCGAGGATCAGCAGGTGCAGGCCCCACGGGCCGGTGACAGTGGGGTCGGGGTCGAAGCCGCCGGCTCCGGGAGTGGGGTGGCAGAACACCACCAGCCGGTCGGCGACGGGGTCGCCCGCCGCCGAGACGCCCATCCCGCGGCCGGACCGCAGCTCGAAACGGTGGTTCGCCATGTCGCCTCCCGGGTGCGCCGAGGGTCGGCGCGTCGCCCCCAGTCAAGCGGAGACGGCGGCCCGCGCGCTGGGCCTTGTGCCGGAGCGGGAGCAGTCGGACGCGTCCGGAGCGGGCGCGCTCGATGCGGCTTTCGTCGCGGAGCGCGGCGACCTCCCGCCTCTCGTCGTCGAGTCGATGGACGGGCTCCTCGCGCTCGTCTCGGGACTGCGTCCGTGACCCCTTCCCCCC
>NZ_PSVE01000042.1:0-11271 GCF_002931775.1 Rathayibacter sp. AY1F4 | reverse complement strand
CCAGCGCTACTTCGTCTCGACCGATCTCGGATCCGGAGTGAAAGGCTGACCATGTCTCCCACCCTCACCACTGTCCCCTACCGTCTCGAGCGCGTCGGCCGGCGGCGTCGGCGCGGAGCCATCGGCGGGCGGGGTCGGCGCATCCGTCGGCGGAGTCGGCGCCGAGCCGTCGCTCGGGGGCGTCGGAGCGGTGCCCTCGGCGGGCGCATCGGTCGACGGCGCACCGGTCGACGGCGCACCGGTGGACGGAGCGTCGGTCGAGGTGGAGTGCAGCGGGGTGGCGCTGGAGGTCGGCGTGCTCGACGGCGTCGCAGCGAACGCGGCGGTCGAGCCGAGCGCGACGAGTCCGAGGGCGCCGACGGCGATGCCGATGGTCAGGGCGCGCTTCTTCGGACGGCGCGGCCCGAAGCTCGAGCCCTTCTCGGCGGGGGTGGTCGACTCGGTCATGGGTGTCTCCTCGTTCCGGCCCGGTGCCGACCCCGTTCGGGATCGGTTGCGGCCGGTTCCATCTCAGATTCGAAGGCGAATCTGAAGCCGGACTTAAGAACAGACCCTCCACAGCAGACGCCGGGTGCGCCCCGATCCGCGGCCCCTAGGTTCGAGCACATGCCCTCCTCCGCCCGTGTGCTCCTCATCGAGGACGACGACGCCATCCGCTCCTCCGTCGAGACCGCGCTGCGCAGCGAGCGCTTCACGGTCCGCGGTCTCGTCTCCGGCGAGGACCTGGCCCGCGAGCTGAGCACCTTCGCTCCGGACCTGGTGATCCTCGACTGGATGCTCCCCGGCCCGAGCGGCATCGTGCTCGCCGAGCGGATCCGCCGCAGCAGCGACGCGGCCGTGATCATGCTCACCGCCCGCGACGCGGTCGACGACCGCCTCCGCGGCTTCGACGAGGGGGTCGACGACTACGTGGTGAAGCCGTTCGTGCTCGCCGAGCTCGTCAAGCGCGTGACCGCCGTGCTGCGCCGCCGCGGCCGCGTCCCGTCCGTCGTCGAGATCGGCGACCTCGTCGTCGACCCGGAGTCGGGCCGCGCCCGCCGCGGCGGCGTCGCCCTCGACCTCACCGCGACCGAGTTCCGCCTCCTCGCCTTCCTCGCCGGGAACCGCGGCCGCACCCTCACCAAGACCCAGATCCTCACGCAGGTCTGGGGCTACGACCACGTCGACCCGAACCTCGTCGAGGTGCACCTCAGCTCCCTCCGCAAGAAGATGGAGGCGCACGGCGACCGGCTCGTGCACACCGTCCGCGGCCTCGGCTACCGGGTGGAGGCGTGAGCCGCTCCCAGCCGGGCGCCCTGCGGACCGGCTCCCTCCGCCTCCGCACCGTCCTGGCCGTGCTCGCGCTGCTGGCCGTTCTGCTCCTGGCCCTCTCGGCGACGGTGCAGGCGGTGCTCGGCGAGCGCCTCCGCGACCAGATCGAGGAGCGGCTGCAGGACCGTGCCTCCGCCGCCGCCGCGCTGGTCGGCACGATCGCCGACGACGCCCTCGCCTCCCGCCTCTCGGCGCAGGGCGTCTCGGTGCGGATCACGAGCCCCGAGGGCGAGGACGTCGTGGCCGGGCCGAGCCCGGAGCAGCTGCGCCTGGGCCCGGGAGCCGCCGACCAGCTCGGAGAGCCGCCGTCGCCGCCCGGCACGAGCTCCTCCTCCGGAGCCGTCTCGCCCCGAGCCGCCTCTGCCGCCGTCACCGTCGTCTCGAGCAGCGTCGCCGCCGACGACGAGCTGATCACCCTCGAGTCGACCCTCAGCGACGGCACCCGCCTCGAGCTCACCAGCGAGGCCGGATCGGTCGGCAGCACCCTCGCGCAGCTGAACGGGATCCTGCTCGGCGCGTCGGCCGTGTTCCTCCTGCTGGCCGCGCTCGCGCTGATCGTCGTGGTCCGCGCGACCCTCCGGCCCCTGGAGCGGATGACCGACGTGGCCCGCGACATCGCGCACGGCGACCGCGGGCGGCGGCTGCGCCCCTCCCGTCCGCGGACCGAGCTCGGCCGCACCGCGACCGCGTTCGACGAGATGCTCGACGACCTCGAGCAGGCCGAGCGCAGCGCCCTCGCCGCCGAGGCGACGGCCCTCGCGGCGGAGCAGCGGATGCGCGCGTTCGTCTCGGACGCCGCGCACGAGCTGCGGACGCCGGTCGCCGGCATCCAGGCCGCCGCCGACGCCCTCGTCCGCGGCGACGGCGGCGAGCAGGAGCGCGAGCGCCTCTCGGTGCACGTCGTGCGGGAGTCGCTGCGCGCGGGCCGCCTCATCCAGGACATGCTGCTGATGGCGCGGCTGGACGAGGGCCTGGCTCTGGAGTCGCGTCCGCTGGACCCGGCGGGCATCGCCGAGGCCGCGATCGAGCGCCAGGAGCTGCGCCGCCCGGGCCTCGCGATCGAGCTGCAGCGGCCCGCCGAGCCGCTCCTGGTCAGCGCCGACGCCGACCGGCTGGCCCAGGTGCTCGGCAACCTCCTCGAGAACGGTGCCCGCTTCGCCCGCTCCCGGATCGACGTCGCCGTCGAGGCGGCCGCCGACTCCGTCACGATCACCGTCGACGACGACGGCTCCGGCATCGCCGAGGCCGACCGCGAGCGCGTCTTCGACCGCCTCGTCCGCCTCGACGACGCCCGCAACCGCGCCGACGGCGGCTCGGGCCTCGGCCTGCCGATCGCCCGCGGGCTGGCCCGGGCCCTCGGCGGCGACCTCGTGGCGCAGGCGGGACCGGTGGGAGCGCGGTTCCGCGTGACCCTGCCGCGCGCCCGCTGACCCGCAGGCCCTCCCGCTCCCCCTAGGCTCGACGGGCGCGCGGGCCCCGCTCCGCCGGAACGGCAGGAGTGGCTCCATGGACAGGGACGACGCGGAGCAGCGTGTCCGGCAGGCCCGCGACGAGGCCCCGAGGTTCGGGAGCGGTCCCCTGCTCGCCACCTTCACGGTCCGGCACCGCCGCGGACTCGACGTCGCCTTCGTGCTCGACGGCGCGGAGGGGGACTTCCAGATCGGCATGGGCGCCGCGTCCGACGACTTCCGGAGCGTCCTCACCGTCGGGGTCGACCGCGAGGACGGCCGCATCCGCGGCGTCTCCAGCTGGACCGTCGACGGCCGCGAGAGCCGCGTGCCCGTGCGGATCCTGCACCGCTCCGGCACCGTGATCATCGTGGAGGCCGCTCCCCTCCCCCTCGACCGGCGCCCGTCCTCGCTCAAGTGCTGGTCCTTTCTCCGCCGGGCCTCCGCCGACCACCACTCCGACGTGCTCGGCTTCGTGTCCCCGGACCTGGCCGACCTCCCCCCGGTCCGGCTCCTCACCGATCCGCGGGCGCGCCGCGGGCGCTGAGCCGGCCTTCCGCGCGAGGGGTGGATCCCCGCCCGACCCGGAGGCGCCGGTGCGATCATGCGCTGACGTGATCCCGCCTGGAGGTCCGCCCGACCCGGAGGAGCGCTCGTGACGCAGGAAGTGCAGTCGACCCGGCTGCGGTCGCTCGGGAGCGAGGCGTTCTTCGGGGCGACGGTGGTCGTCGCGGCGGCGTGGTCGGGTGCCCGGGCGTTCCAGCTCTACGGAGGGTGGGGCGTGGTGCTCGCGGTGGCCGCGGTGATCGTCGCGGTGCTCGGCTTCGGGCTCCGGCGGCGCGTCGAGGAGCGGTGGTCCCGGCCGAGCCTCGAGAGGCTGCGGGCCGAGCATCCGGACGGCGGCGTCACCGCGGTGCTGAACACTCCGGAGACGCTGGCCTCGCTGCGGACGCTCGCGGTCGCCGGAGCCGCGGTCGACCTCCCGGCGCTGCGCGCGGCGAAGCCGGACCCCGTGCTGCTGGCCGTCGTCACCGCGAGGGCGCTCTCGCTGTTCCGCGCCGACGCGGACCTCTCGCCGATCGCGTTCCTGTCCTTCACCGCCGGGGACGCCCCCGAGTCGGTGACGGGCTACCACCACGGTCACGCGCTCGCGGCTCCCGTTCTCACGGTCCGGCAGCAGGGGACGGAGCAGCGGCTCGCCCTCTTCCCCGCCGACGGCGCGCGGACGATCACCGGTGTCATCGGCCGCTGAGCGAGGCCCGCTGCGCATCGCCGGGAGTCTCCGCCCCGCGGCGGATCCGGCAGCGCCGCGCCGCGCGTAGCGTCGGGCGATGGACATGTCACTGCTCGGCACCAGCGTGGTCGCCGCCCTGTGCGGGGCCGCGTATCTCGGAGTCGCGATCCTCGCGGTCGCGCAGGTCCTCCGCTCCGGCCTCGATCCCTTGCGGAAGGGCCTGTGGACGATCGCCGTCGTGGTGGCGCCCTTCCTGGGGTCGATGGCGTGGTTCCTCGTCGGGCGGCCCGGGGCACGAGCCTGAGACGCGGCTCAGCCCGCACCCATGCCTACGATCACCGATCGCGCAAGCACCTGCTCGCGGGGCGCCCGCACGTCAGCATGAGCGGGATGGACACGATCGAGGAGGCGGGCGCGTGGGCGCGCGCTCTGGTGCGCCGCGAGTTCGGCGTCGGCCTCGTCGACCTGGAGCCCGTCGTCGGCGGACTCGACCACGGAGCGCGCGTCTGGTGCGCGGCCGACGGCTCCGGGGCGCTGTGGAGCGTCAAGGCGTCGGCCCGCGACGGGCGCTTCGGACTCGCGCTCTCGGCGTCGCTGGGAGAGTCGGGGGTGCCGGGCGTCGCGGCGCCGCACCGCGCCTCCGACGGGCGCCCCTGGGCGGAGGACCGCGGGCTGCGGGTCTCGGTCGCGCCGTGGATCCTCGGCGAGGACGCGGTCGACTCCGGCGAGGACGCCCTCGACTGGGAGGGGTTCGGCGCGGTCCTGCGCTCCGTGCACGACGCCGAGCCCCCGACCCTCGCGCCTCCCGTGCGGCGGGGCATCCGCCGCGTCCGCCGTCCGCTCGCCGACCTCCTCGCCGAGACCGACGAGAGGATCGACGCGCAGCCGGAGTCCCGCCCCCTCCTCACCGCGCTCTGGCGCGGTAACCGCTCCCGCCTCGACGCCCTCGCCGGCGCCGAGCGGCGGCTGAAGCGCGCCCGCACGCCCACCTCCCGCGTGCCCCTCCACGGCGACCCGCATCCCGGCAACGTCGTCATCGACGAGAGCGGCCGCCCCTGGCTGATCGACTTCGACGAGGCCACCGTCGCCCCGCGGGAGGCCGACCTGCTCCTGATCGAGCTCGGCGTCATCTACTCGCGGCCGATCAGCGACGTGCAGCGCTCGGCGTTCCGCGCGGGCTACGGCGAGGCCCTGATCGACGACGAGCGGATCATCCGCTTCGGCTGCGTCCGCGCGGTCGAGGACGTGGCCGCCACTGTCGCGCTGGCCCTCGCCGACCCGGAGCCGGAGGAGCGCGAGGCCGCCCCCGTGCCCGCCTCCCGCCTCGGCCGCGCCGCCTCGGCGCTGCCCGTCCCCACTCCGCTCAACCTGCTCGCCGGCCAGCTCGGCCCGCACGGCCTCGTCTCGCTCGTCGAGACCGCCCTCCGCCGCCCCGCCTGACGCGGCCCTCCGACCCCGCCCCCGTCCGACCCTTCACAGCAGGAGACCACCCATGCGCAGACGATTCATCCCTCTCGCCGCCGTCCTGGCGTCGACCGCCGCCCTCACCGGCTGCAGCGGCTTCGGAGGAGGAGGCGGCGGTTCGGCCGACGCCGACTCGATCACCTTCACCACCTGGGCCAGCGAGTCCGAGCAGGCGGCCTTCGAGTCGCTGATCACCGACTTCGAGGCCGAGCACGAGGGGGCGAGCGTCGAGCTCAACGTCGTCCCCTACGACCAGATGTTCAGCAACATCGACGCGCAGCTGTCGTCGGGCGAGGCCCCCGACGTGTTCCGCGTCGACTACGGCAACCTCGGCGTCTACTCCAGCCAGGAGCAGCTGCTCGACCTGACCGACCGGATCGGCGACTTCGACTCCTTCACGCCCGCGTTCCAGGAGGCCGTCTCCTTCGAGGGGAAGCCCTACGGCGTCCCGCACCAGACCGACGTGTCGGCGCTGCTGGTGAACACGCAGCTGCTCGCGGCGGCCGGCATCACCGACGTGCCGACCACCACCGACGAGGCGTGGACCTGGGAGGAGTTCGCCGACGCCTCCGCGAAGCTGCGCGCGAGCCTGCCCGCCGAGCAGTACCCGTTCGTCTACAACTGGCAGCTCGGCGGCACGCCCCGCTGGCTGAGCTGGCTGTTCGAGGCCGACGGCACGCTCCTGGAGGAGGACGGCACCACTCCGGCGATCGACTCCGCCGCCGGCGCGAAGGCGCTGGACTTCACGAAGAGCTTCTTCGACAACGACTGGGTCCCGCCGACCAGCTCGGTGAAGTCCGCCACCTACGCCGACTCCTTCTTCACGGAGCAGACCGCGGCGATGGCCTTCGCCGGGTCCTTCCTGGTGCCGGACATCGACGACCTCGCCGACTTCGAGTGGACCGCCACGCCGATGCCCGTCGACGAGCGCGGCGCGACCGACCTCGGCGGCAACGCCCTCGTCGCCACGGCCGACACCGACAACCCCGAGCTCGCGACCGAGTTCCTCTCGTTCATGACGCAGGCCGACACCATGGCCGAGTTCTGCGCGGCGACGAACGAGCTGCCCACCCGGTCCGACATCGACCCCGCGTCGATCGAGTTCGCGGTGCGCCCGGACGTGATGCCCGTGTTCGTCGAGCAGGCCGCGACGATCACCCCGCGGGACGTGCAGCAGCTCACTTCGCCGTTCCTCGCGAAGATCTCGGTCGCGATGCAGGACCAGCTCGAGGAGGCGTTCGTCGGCGGACGCAGCACCGAGGAGACCCTCTCCGGCCTCGACGCGGCCATCCAGCAGGCGACCAGCTGATGACCGCCACCACCCTCCGCGGCCGGGCGGGCTCCTCCGCCCGGCCGCGGTCGGCCCGCAGGCGCGAGGCCCTCGCCGGCTTCGGCTTCGTCGGCCCGAACCTGCTCCTGATGGCGCTGTTCCTGTTCGTGCCGATCCTCTGGGCGATCCAGCTCTCGTTCCAGGAGTCGCGCGGCTTCGGCACGCCCGAGTGGGTCGGCTTCGCGAACTACCTGCGGATGGGCGCCGACCCGGTGTTCTGGCAGAGCCTGGGCAACACCCTCCTCTTCACCGCGGTCACCGTGCCGCTCGAGCTCGCCGGCGGCCTCGGCCTGGCCGTGCTGCTCAACTCCGTGCTGCCCGCGCGCGGGATCTTCCGCACGGTGATCGTGCTGCCCCTGGTGATCTCGGGCGTCGCCTCCGGGATGATCGCGGTCACGATCTTCAGCGAGTCCTCGGGCATCGTGAACAAGGTGCTGAGCTCGCTGGGCGCCTCGCCGGTCGCGTGGCAGTCGGACGGCTCCGCGGCGATGATCTCGGTGATGCTGACCGCGGTGTGGCTGCGGATCGGCTTCAACATGGTGATCTACCTGGCGGGCCTGCAGAGCGTCTCGCCCGAGCTCTACGAGGCCGCGCGGATCGACGGAGCGACGCGCTGGCAGCAGTTCCGCGCACTGACGGTGCCGCTGGTCGGCCCGTCCACCTTCTTCCTGCTGATCATGAACGTGATCGCCTCGTTCCAGGTCTTCGACATCGTCTTCGTGATGACGGGCGGCGGACCCGGCTTCTCCACGTCGGTGCTCGGCACCTACGCGTACCGCAACGGCTTCCAGGTCCGCGAGCAGGGCTACGGCGCCGCGCTCGGCGTCGTCATCCTGCTGGTCTCCCTCGCCTTCACCTATCTGCAGTGGCGCACGAGCCGCACGCGCGACCTCGTCGACTAGGAGCCCTCATGTCGTCCTCCACCGTCACCACGCCCGCCGCGGTCGCCGCGGCCACCGCCCGCGAGACCCCGCGCCGGCGCCCCTCCCGCCGCGACGGCTCCCGCTCCGGACTCGTCGTCCGCCTGGTCGTCGCGATCGTCGCCTCGGCGGTCGTGTTCTTCCCGCTGTACTGGATGCTCGTCATCGCCTTCTCGCCGCGCGGCGAGGTGTTCGCGCCCGGCCCGCCCCGCTTCTGGCCGAGCGAGATCTCGTTCGAGAACTTCGCGACGGTGTTCGCGCGCTTCCCCGTGGGCGAGTGGTTCGTCAACTCGGTCGTGATCGGGGCGTTCGTCACATTGTTCACCGTCGTGGTGAACCTGCTGGCCGGCTGGGGCTTCGCGCGGCTGCGCTTCCCCGGGCGGAACCTGCTGTTCCTGCTCGCACTGGCCACGATGATGATCCCGGTGCAGGCGATCATGGTCGCGCAGTTCAAGCTCGTGACCGGACTGCAGATATACGGCACCTACTGGTCGGTGATCCTGCCCGGAGCAGCGGCGGCCTTCGGGATCTTCCTCGCCCGGCAGTTCTTCCTCTCCATCCCGGAGGAGCTGATCGAGGCGGCGCGGATCGACGGCGCGGGGCACCTGCGGGTGTTCCTGCAGATCGTGCTGCCGCTCTCGAAGCCACTGATCGCCGTCCTGATCCTGCTGACTCTGCTCGGCAGCTGGAACGACTTCGCCTGGCCGCTGATCGCCCTGAAGGACAACGAGCTGTTCACGCTGCCGATCGGCCTGCTCTACCTCAAGGGCCAGTCGACGCCGGACTACAGCGCGAGCATGGCGCTGGCGCTGGTGTCGGTGCTGCCGATGGTGCTGCTGTTCCTGTGCTTCCAGCGCTACTTCGTGCAGGGGTTCGCGCGCAGCGGAATCCGGTGAGGTCTGGCGGCGGCACGGGCGGAGGCACGGGTGGCGTGGAGCGGTCGCCGCGGCCGGACGCTCCTGACCGGACGGGGCAGGAGAGAGCAGGGCAGGAGAGAACAGGGAAGGAGTGGGCCGACGGACGCGGCGGGCCGCCGACGGACGCGGCGGGCGGCGGAGAGCGTGAACCACGTGGAACTCGTCCGGTCGTGATCTTCCGAGTTCGACGGCTCTCCTGCGTGGCGGGGGCGTCCGCCAGCCGGAGCGGGACGGGCGCGGACCGGGACGCGGGCGGACCGGGACGCGGGCGGACCGGGACGCGGGGGCCGACGCCCCGAAGCGCCGAAGCGCGACGGGACACGGGGCTTGGGGCTTGGGGCTCGGGACTCGGGGCCCGAGGCTCGAAGCTCGAAACTCGGAGCTCGGAGCTCGGAGCTCGGAGCCCCGGCACACGGGGCTCGACGAAGCGCGAACGTGCCGACGGACCTCGCGGCGCCGGAGGTGCGAGAGCGCGAGGGCGCCTGGGCGTGTCCAGGCACGGCGATGCACCGCCTCGCGGCCGACGGAGTGTCGGATCGCCCGGCAGGTCGGGCTGCGGATCAGAACGGCGGAGACGCGTCCACGAACCGCGGCCGCGTCGGCGCCAGCACCGAGGGCGACGCCCGAGGTGACGACGGTCGCGATGACCACAACTGCGAGGACGAGGATCGTGGTGGCAGCGGGTGCGGCTGCGGCTCCGGCTCCGGCTCCGGCTCTTCTGCCGACAGCGGCGTCGGTCGTTGCGTGGGCGGCAGCGGAGCCCCGGGCAGCGCCCGCGGTCGGTCGGTGATCCGACGGCCGGTGGGGGTCGTCCAGACGACGGTGCCGTCCGGATGGAGGGCGTAGGTCCAGCGGTCGCCGTGGCGGACGTGGTGGTGCGCGACGCAGAGCGAGGCCAGGTTGCCGAGGGCGGTCTCGCCTCCGTTCCGCCACTCGAGGGTGTGGTCGGCCTCGGCCGTCGAGGACGAGCGGGTGCAGCCGGGGAACCGGCAGGTCCGGTCGCGCAGCTGCAGCTGGAGGCGCATCCGAGGGGGTGGGACGCGGTGGGTCCTGCCGACCGACGTCACCACTCCCGTGTCCGGATCGGTCAGCACCCGCGTGAAGGCGGCCGCCGTGCGCACGAGCTCCCGGGCGACGTCGGCGGGGACCAGACCGTAGCCGTCGAGTTCGGCCGGCGCGTCGTCGAGGCCGACGGCGGTGCTGGCGGCCAGGGTGAGGCGCACGTCGGCGCGGACTCCGGAGACGGAGGCGGGAATTTCGGAGACCGAGGCGTGGATTCCGGAGACCGAGGCGGAGACCGCGCTCGCTCCTTCTCCCGAGGATCCGTCTGCGGAGATGTCGCCGTCGATGAGCAGATCGACGAGGGCGTCGGCCCGCAGCTGCGCGAGCGTCCGGCCGTCGCCGGGGGAGATGTCGGCGTCTCCACCGGCGCCGCCACCCGTCTCCGCGCCGAGCTCGGCACCAGCACCAGCACCAGCACCAGCACCAGCACCAGCACCAGCACCAGCACCAGCACCAGCGTCCGTCCGCGCGCCGACTGCCACCGGAGCATCGCCACGGGCACCAGCACCGCTCTGTGCAGTCGCACTCGCACTCGCACTCCCACTCGCACTCGCACTCGCACTCGCACTCGCACTTGCACCTGCACCTGCACCTGCACCTGCACCGAACCCGATCCTCGCCGCGTCCGCCCCGTCGCGGAGCGAGCGGGCGATGCGGTCGAGACGGTTGTAGGCGCCGACCGCGACCGGGGCCGGCAGCAGGGCGCAGAGCGTGGCCATGCCGTCGGCCTCGGCTCCGAGCCACACGCTGCGGTCCTCGCGGGCGCGGGCGTGGCGTTCGGTGAACGGCTGCTCGTGCAGCTCGTCGCGCAACCGCGCCACGGTCCGGCGGAGCTGGGTGGGCGTCTGCGTGAGCGCCGCGGCGGCCGCCCGCTCGTCGAAGGGCGCGCGCGACGAAGCGGGGAGGGTCGCGGCGGCGGCGCAGACGACCTCGCCGGCCTCCCAGAGGATCCGGGCCTCGGCCAGGAGGGCACGGGTCGCCGGGAGGTCCTCGATGAGGAGCCGAGCATGCTCGAGACGTCGAGACGCCGCGCGCTCCGACATCCCGAGCGCCGTCGCGAACTCGGCTCGGATCGAGCGCTCCACGAGGTCTCCCGCCTCGCTCCGGGAGAGACGGCTCCCCCGCGCGAACGACTCCGGCACGAGCAACGCCGCCCCGTAGGCCGTGTGCAGGGCGACGGCTCCCGCGAGCAGCACCGGTGCCGAGGAGCGGGCGAGCCCCGCCGCGAGACCGGCGAGCGCGCGCACCGCGTCGAGCGTCCGCGTCGTCTCGCCCGCCTGCACCGCCTCGACCGCCTGCATCGCGTCACCCGAACTTCTCATACATGTATTGAATCAGCGACCACCGACATCGGGCCGGGCCCGTGACCAGGATCGGGACAACGGAGCCGGTACCCCGCCTGTGGAGGGACGAACCGCCGGCGAGCGCGGGCTCGCACACCGCTGTCTGCGCGATTCCTGAGCCGAGCACCAGCCCGCGCTCGCCGGCGGTTCGTCCCTCCACAGGCGGGGTACCGGCTCCGTTGTCCCGCTCCTGGTCCTGGGCCCGCGCCGATTCCGGGGGTCGCTGAGTCACTTATCGTCTT
>NZ_PSVE01000041.1:0-11541 GCF_002931775.1 Rathayibacter sp. AY1F4 | reverse complement strand
CCAGGGAGGTGGTGGTCATCCGCTCACTCTGACGCATGGCCGCGCGGTGAGGGAACCCTGGACCGCCGAGGGGCCCCGGGCCGTCGGGGACCCGCTACACCGGGTTCCCTCGGCGGTCCAGGGTTCCCTCACCGCGCGGCCATGCGTCAGAGTGAGCGGATGACCACCACCTCCCTGGAGGCGCCGACTCGGCGTCTCGGCCTCATCGCGCTCATCGCGACCCTCGGCGGCCTCCTCTTCGGCTACGACACCGGCGTCATCAACGGCGCCCTGGAGCCGATGTCGGCCGAGCTGGGCCTCACCGCGCTGACCGAGGGGGTCGTCACGAGCTCTCTCCTCTTCGCCGCCGCGGTCGGCGCGATCTCGGGCGGACGCCTCGCCGACGCCCTCGGGAGGCGGACCACGATCCGCCTGCTCGCCGTGCTCTTCCTCGTCGGCGCCCTCGTCTGCGTGGTGGCGCCGGGCTTCGGCGTGATGGTCCTCGGGCGGGCGGTCCTCGGACTGGCCGTCGGCGGCGCCTCGGTGGTCGTGCCGATCTACCTCTCCGAGATCTCCCCCTCCGAGATCCGCGGCTCGCTCGCCGGCCGCAACGAGCTGATGATCGTGATCGGCCAGCTCGCCGCCTTCGTGGCCAACGCCGTCATCGGCACCGTCTGGGGCGAGCTGCCCGGCGTCTGGCGGATCATGCTCGCCGTCGCCGCGCTCCCCGCCGCCGCGCTCCTGCTCGGCATGACCCGGGTCCCGGAGTCGCCGCGCTGGCTGATCGCGCACGGCCGCCGCGACGAGGCGCTCGGCGTGCTCACCACCATCCGCACGCCCGACCGGGCCCACGCGGAGGCGGAGACCATCGCCCGCTCGATCGGCGCGAAGGACGGCCCGAGGATCCCCCTGCTGCAGGCGCTGCGCGAGCGCTGGGCGGTGCGCATCCTGCTGGTGGGCATCGGGATCGGAGTCGCCCAGCAGCTCACCGGCATCAACTCGATCATGTACTACGGCCAGTCGGTGCTGAAGGAGGCGGGCTTCGACCACGACGGCGCGCTCGTCGCCAACATCGCGCCCGGGGCGATCGCCGTGATCGGTGGCCTGATCGGGCTGCGGCTCATGCAGACGATGAACCGCCGCACGACCCTCCTGCTCGGCTACTCCCTGACCACCGCGATGCACTTCCTGATCGGCATCGCCTCCGTCGCGCTCCCCGTGGGGAACCCGGCGCGGCCGTACGTGATCCTGGTGCTGGTCGTCGCGTTCGTGGGGAGCATGCAGACGTTCCTCAACATCGTCACCTGGGTGATGCTGTCCGAGATCTTCCCGCTGCGGATCCGCGGCGTCGGCGTCGGCATCGCGATCTTCTGCCACTGGATCACGAACGCGGTGCTCGGCCTGTTCTTCCCCACCCTCGTCTCCGGCGTCGGCATCACCGGAACGTTCTTCCTGTTCGGCGCCGTCGGCGTGCTCGCGCTCGTCTTCATCTGGAAGCGCGTGCCCGAGACCCGCGGCCGCGCCCTCGAGGAGGTCGAGGCGGGCGTCGTCTCCGGCGAGCTCCTGCGCCGCTGACGCCCGCCTCCGGGATCCGCCTATTGGTAGGTGACGAGGTCGGGGAGGGGGCGGACCTCGGCCATGGTCTCGGCGGGGGTGAGCATGGGCGTGTCCTCGTCGTAGAAGTTCTTCCAGCCCCAGGCGATGCCCTCGGGGGCGCCCTCGTGCAGCGCGTCCCAGGTCGCCTGCTTGTCGGGCTGCGAGCCCTGGCCGTCGACGTGGATGAGGAACTCCAGCTCGGGCCGGTCGCGACGGATGCTGTCACGGTCCTGCAGCATCGACAGCCGGAACTGGTGCAGCACGAACATCTTCGGCGGCAGCCCCTCGCTCTGCACCAGGTCGGCCAGCCACTCCGACACGCTGTCGACCTCGGCGGCCGAGACGCGCCCGATCTGCTCCAGCGGCTTCTGGCCGGGCAGCAGGCGCCACTCCGGGTCGAGCGCGAGGCCGACGTTGGGCAGCGTCAGCAGGTCCGCGTACTGCTTGGCCTGGGTGAGGAAGTCGGTCAGCCCCGACTGCAGGTCGAGCACCACGTACATCCCGGCGGCCAGCGCCGCGTCGATGTAGGGGCGGATGTCGGCGGCGTCGAGCTCGTTGGAGTAGTCGCCGTCCTTGCCGGGGTCGCCCGCCGCGACTGTGGTGATGATCTCGAGGCTCGGCACGACCTGCTTGTCGGTGAGCGCCCGGTACGGCTCGGCCACAGCCTCCGCCCGCGCGATCGTGGGCTCGAGGCCCTGCTCCCCCAGCACGCCGAGGACGGGAGCGCCCGGAGTGCCGTAGATCGCGACGAAGAGGTGCCCGCCGAACATCCGCTGGCCGCCGCCCGGCAGCTGCCAGCCGCTCGCGGCCGCACGCACGGCCCACTCGGGCTCGGGCTGGGCGGCGAGCACGGGGCCGAGCAGCAGCGTGCAGGAGGCGTCGGCCTCGGCGATCGCGGTCACGGCTCCGCCCGAGGCGAGCAGGTCGTCGCCGTCGACCACGGTGACGGGCACGCCGGCCGCGCGGGCGGTCGCCAGTGCGGCGACGTCGGCGTCCTGCGCGCGGGCGAGGGCGTGCAGGCCGGTCAGGGCGTCGGCCCGGGCCGGGAGGGCGCCGAAGGGAGCGTCGGAGGCGGTGGACGGCGCGGCGGCGGCGAGGTCGGCGAGCGCCAGGTCGGTCACGGTCAGGCCGGACGCGGTGCTGAGGGCGGCCGCGTCGGAGGCGGAGGCGACGACGTCGACGCCCTCGGGCGCGGTGACGTCGCCGATCGCGAGCACGCGGGTCACGCCGAGGCGGGCGAACTCGGCGGCGAGGGCGTCGGACGTCGGAGCGGTGGAGGACGGTGTGGCGGACGGGGTGGCGGAGTCGGACGGCGTCGCCGAGTCCGACGGCGTCGCGGAGTCGGACGGCGTCTCGGAAGCCGTGGATCCCACGGCCGCGGCGTCCGCGGTCGGGGCGGCCGTCGCTCCGGATCCCGCCGAGCCGACCAGCAGCGGCACGCCCCAGGCGATGCTCACCTGGGCGGCGCGCAGGCGCGACTCGGCGACGTCCTCGACCAGGACGACCAGTGGAGCCGCGGCGAACAGGGCCGCACTCGCGGCGAGCGCGTCCGGGGCGAGCGCCACCGGCCCGCTCGGAGCCGCAGTGCGGGTGCGGGGCGCCTCCTGCTGGGCGTCGTCCGGAGCGGAGGAGTCGGGCGTGCAGGCGCTGAGCAGCGGGAGCACCGCGAGACCGCCGATCACGACGCTGCGGCGCGAGAGCCCGGAGCGGGAGGGGACGGAACGGGGGGTCGAGGGCATGGCAGGCCTCTCCTCTCGGAGCCCGATCGGGGCTCTTTGGTGCGTGGCTGGTCCTCTCGACTATCGCAGGCTCAGCGGCGGCGAGCGCCGACGGGGCCGTACCGGGCGCGCCTCCGAGGCCGTCCGGACATGCCGAAGGGGAGCGGCGCCGCAGCACCGCTCCCCTTCGAGAGGCAGGATCAGACCGTGCGAGGGGCCTTCGCGAGGTTGGCCTCGAGCTCCTCGCGGTTCTGACGGACCACGTAGGCGGGGCGGTCGCGCTCGACGCGCCACGACTCGCTCAGCGGCGTGATCGCCACGGTGTCGAAGCCCATCCGGTCGTAGAGGTCGGTCACGAAGTGGATCGCCTCGGGGTAGTCGCTCGACGTCGCGAGAGCGCGGCGGTCGGGCGTGCCGGCCGGGGTGCCGTCGGTGGTGATGTCGGCGGCCATGATGTGGTTGAACGCCTTGACGACCTTCGACTCCGGGAGGTGCTGCTGGAGCATCTCGCTGGTCGTGGTCTCGCCCTTGTCGAGCGCCTCGATGCGGCCGTCGCGCTCGAAGTAGTAGTTGTTCGTGTCGAGGACGATCTTGCCGGCGAGCGGGGCGACCGGCACCTCCTCGAGGTTCTTCAGCGGCACCGTCACCACGGCGATCTCGGCGGCCTCGGCCGCCTCCTGTGCCGTGGCGGCGCGGGCCTTCGGGCCGAGCTCCGCGATGAGGTCGGCGAGGGTCTCGGGGCCGCGCGAGTTCGCGATGACCACCTCGTCCCCGAGGGCGATGACCGCCCGTGCGACCTGGCTGCCGATGTTGCCTGCTCCGATGATTCCGTACGTCGTCATGCTGAGGAGAACGCGGAGGGTGCCCAGGCATTCCGCTCTGCGGCGTTCTCCCACGCCGCACCCAGGTGGGCCCGTGCCTCCAGTAGCCTCGGTCCTCGGGCGCCGCTGCCCGAGAAGGAGTCCGTGATGCCGCAGTACGACCTCCCGCTCGACCTCCTCGAGCAGTACGCCCCCGAGATCGCCGAGCCCGCCGGGTTCGCCGAGTTCTGGCGCGAGACGATCGCCGAGGCGAGGGCCGTCGCGACCGAGCCGCTGTTCGAGCCGGTCGACGCCGGCTTCGGGCTGCTCGACACCGTCGACGTCACCTACTCCGGCTTCGGCGGCCACCCGATCCGCGCGTGGCTGATCCTCCCCCGCGGCGTCGAGGGCCCCCTCCCCGGGCTCGTGACCTTCATCGGCTACGGAGGCGGCCGCGGGCAGCTCGCGGAGTGGACCGCGATGTCGGCCGCCGGCTACGCGCACCTGGTCATGGACACCCGCGGCCAGGGGTCCGGGCACCGCTCGGGAGCGACGCCCGACCCGGTCGGCAGCGGGCCGCACGTCTCCGGCTTCATGACGCAGGGCATCGAGTCGCCCGCGGAGCACTTCTACCGCCGCGTCTTCACCGACGCCGTCCGCGCGCTCGACCTGCTGCGGGCGCACCCCGCGGTCGACGCCTCCCGCGTGGCCGTCTCGGGCGGCAGCCAGGGAGGCGGGATCGCCCTGGCCGTCACGGGGATCCTGGGCCTGCTCGGCGAGTCGGAGTCGGCGCGTGCCGCGATCGTCGACGTGCCGTTCCTCTCCCACATCCCGCACGCCGTGCGGCTGGTCGACACGATGCCGTACGGCGAGATCGTGCAGTACCTGCACACCCACCGCGGCGCCGAGGCGCGCGTGTTCGACACCCTCTCGTACTTCGACGGCACCTCCTTCGCCCCCTACGCGCAGTCCCCCGCCCTGTTCTCGGTGGCGCTCCGCGACGACATCTGCCCGCCGTCCACCGTCTACGCCTCCTACAACCGCTACGCCGGACCCCGCGAGATCCGCGTCTACCCCTTCAACGGCCACGAGGGCGGCGAGGCGTTCCAGATCGGCGAGCACGTGCGCTTCCTGGGGCGCGAGCTGGCCTGACGCCGCCCCGGATCTCGTGAGATCTCGCGAGACGTGCCGCTACGGACGAGATCGCGCCGCACGGCACGGCACCTCGTCCGCAGGGGACCACCTCGAGAGGCTCCCCGCTCTCGACGGGCGTCGCATTGTGACGCCGTGCGTCGCGCTGGGTACCCGTTCGCGGCTCCGCTGGGCACTATCGACTCCATGACCCGCCAGATCCGCTTCAACGCCTTCGACATGAACTGCGTCGCCCACCAGTCCTCGGGCATGTGGCGCCACCCCCAGGACCAGTCCTGGCGGTACAAGGACCTCTCGTACTGGACCGACCTGGCGAAGCTGCTCGAGCGCGGCACGTTCGACGGGATCTTCATCGCCGACGTGCTCGGCACCTACGACGTCTACGGCGGCTCGAACGAGGCGGCGATCCGCCACGGCGCGCAGGTCCCCGTCAACGACCCGATCCTCCTCGTCTCGGCGATGGCCGCCGCGACCGAGCACCTCGGCTTCGGCATCACCGCGGGCACCGCCTACGAGCACCCGTACCCGTTCGCGCGGCGCATGTCGACGCTCGACCACCTGACGAAGGGCCGCGTGGGCTGGAACGTCGTCACCGGCTACCTCCCCAGCGCCGCCCGCAACATGGGCCACGAGGACCAGCTCGAGCACGACGACCGCTACGACGTCGCCGACGAGTACCTCGAGGTGCTCTACAAGCTGTGGGAGGGGTCGTGGGAGGACGACGCGGTCGTCCGCGACCGCGAGTCCGGCGTGTTCACCGACCCGGCGAAGGTGCACGAGATCGGGCACCGCGGCAAGAACTTCACCGTCCCCGGCATCCACCTCTCGGAGCCGTCGGTGCAGCGGACCCCCGTCATCTACCAGGCGGGAGCGTCGCCGCGCGGCATCCGCTTCGCGGCGGGCAACGCGGAGGCGATCTTCGTCGCGTCCTCGACGAAGGCCGGCCTGAAGGCGACCGTCTCGCGCATCCGCGACGCCCTCGAGGCGGCCGGCCGCGACCGCTACTCCGCGAAGATCTACACGCTGCTGACGATCATCACCGCCGAGACCAGCGAGGCCGCGCACGAGAAGCACCGCGACTACCTCTCCTACGGGAGCGAGGAGGGGGCGCTGGTCTTCATGTCGGGCTGGATGGGCATCGACCTGTCGCAGTACGACCTCGACGAGCCGATCGGCAACGTGAAGAGCAACGCGATCCAGTCGGCCGTCGCCAACTTCCAGGAGGCGAACGAGGACGGCTCGGAGTGGAAGGTCCGTGACATCGCCAAGCTCAGCGTGATCGGCGGGCTCGGCCCGTTCGTCGTCGGCTCGCCCGGAGAGGTGGCCGACCACCTGCAGGAGTGGGTCGAGGAGACCGACGTGGACGGGTTCAACCTCGCCTACGCGATCACGCCCGGCACCTTCGAGGACGTGGTGGAGTTCATCGTGCCGGAGCTGCGCCGCCGCGGTGCGTACCCGGAGGAGTACGTCGAGGGGAGCCTCCGCCAGAAGCTGCACGGCCGCGGCGACCGGCTGCCGGAGGAGCACCTCGGCGCCGGCTTCCGCTACGCGCCGGCGGCGGTCTGACGACAGGGGGCGCCGGGCGGCCGGTGGGGGGCAGGGGTCTCGAGACGCCGCTCCGCGGCCGCGCCGGACGCACGAGCACCCCGCCGCGATACGCGACGGGGTGCTCCGGACGCGCGGAGGGGCTCAGCCCTCGAAGGTGGCGTCGAGCGTGATGTCGACTCCGGTGAGCGCCTTGCTGACGGGGCAGGTCTCCTTGGCCTCGTCGGCGGCCTTGAGGAAGGCGGCCTCGTCGATGCCGGAGACCTCGCCGCTCACGATGAGCTTGATGCCGGTGAGCTTGAATCCGCCGGCCGAGTCCGGGCCGAGCGAGACGTCGGCGCGGACGTCGAGCGCCTCGACGGTGCCGCCGGCCTGGCCGAGGACGGCCGAGAACTGCATCGCGTAGCAGGCGGAGTGGGCGGCCGCGAGGAGCTCCTCGGGGCTGGTCGAGCCGTTGGCGTCGTCGGCGGCGCGCTTGGGGAACGAGACGTCGTAGGTGCCGATCTTCGAGCTCGAGAGCTCGACCTGGCCCTCGCCGGTCTCGAGCGAGCCGTTCCAGGCGGTGCGTGCGGTACGAGTGGGCATGAGTCCTCCTTGGGGGGCGGGGAGAACCGTAGAACGATCGTTCTCCCCTGATGCGCCGAGCCTAGGCGGAACGCGCGGCGTCCTGCAACCACCGGCCTCGGACCCTCGGCGAGATGCCAGTCCGGTGCGCCTCCGTCGGCGTGTCGCGTACGGGAGCGGCTCTCGCGGAGGAGAGGACGGGGGCCCCGGTTCAGTGCACGAGCTTCAGGCCGACGACGCAGCCGACGATCCCGAGGACCAGCAGCGTGCGCACGAGCGAGAAGCCCTCGCCGCCGAAGAACATGCCGTAGAGGACGGTCAGCGAAGCGCCGATCCCGACCCAGACCGCGTACGCGGTGCCGGTGGGCAGCTCGCGCATCGCGTAGGCGAGGCCGGCCATGCTCGCGACGACGCCGACCCCGAAGACGACCGACGGGCCGAGCCGGGTGAACCCCTCCGACTTGCCGAGGGCGGTGGCCCACACGGCCTCGAGGACACCGGAGAGGATGAGGACGATCCAGGACATGACAGCTCCTACGAGTCAGTCTTGTCGCGTTCCGGGTACTGCTCCCTCGTCCGGTCGCCGTCATCGGCTCCACACAGTCTGCCCGTGCGCGCTGGGCAGGCCCTGAGCAGCGCGCGGCGGGAGCGGAGCCGGCGCGACCGCGACTCCGCCCGCCGCCGTCAGCGCGGCTGAGCCGGGTTCGTCGGCACTCCGTGCGAGGGCGGGTTGATCGGCGGACCGGACGTCGCCGGTGAGACCGGCGATCCGGACGACGAGCGGGACACCTCGGGCAGCGACTCCGGCGCGCTGCCTGCCGGCTCCGCTCCCCCGCGCAGCTGCTCGAGTCGCGAGTGCAGGATCGTCGTCACCGGCAGGCGGTGCCCGTGCGCCTCCTCGTAGGCGAGCAGCGCGCCGAGGCCGGCCTCGTCGAGCGGGCGGATGCGCTCCGCGAGCGTGCCGAGCGGGATGTCGTTCCAGTCGGGGAGCGGCAGCTCCTCGCGGGAGGGTGTGTCGGTCATTCGTGCTCCTTCCGTTCCCTCCATCCCACGCCTCGGACGGCCGTCCGCCCAGGGGCTTGACCGGTCGCGGGGCGAGCGAGGCTCGGCCGGGGGAGGACGGTCGGATGGTGCGGCCGGCCCGTCCCCCGTCGGATCAGGCGGTGCGGCGGGACGAGCGGCGGGTCGCCAGGTGCACGAGGACTCCGACCACGAGGAGGATCCCGGCGTAGAGCCAGACGATCGGGTCCTGCTGGCTGAGGAGCAGCACGCACGAGGCGATGCCGAGCACGGGGATCGCCGTCCACACGCGGAAGTGGTCGTGCTCGAACCTGTCGCGCCGCAGCACGAGCACCGAGACGTTCGTGCTGATGAACACCAGCAGGAGGAGCAGCACCACGGTCTCGGCGAGGGTCGCCAGATCGCCGACCAGGGTCAGGAGGCACGCCGCCAGCGTGGTCACCGCGATGGCCACCCACGGCGTCCGGCGCTTCGGCAGCACGCGGCCGAGCACGTCCGGGAGGAGGCCGTCCTTCGCCATGCCGTAGGTGACGCGGCTCGCCATGATCATCGTCAGCAGTGCTCCGTTGGCGACCGCCACGAGCGCGATCAGGCTGAACAGCCATGCCGGCACCCCGGCTCCGCTCGCCGTCACGACGTCGAGCAGCGGGGCGGAGGATCCGGACAGCTCGTCGGCGGGCAGCGCGATCGAGCTCGCGAGGCCGACCAGGACGTACACCGCGCCGGCCGTCAGCAGCGAGCCGAACAGCGCGCGCGGGTAGACGCGGCTGGGGTCGCGGATCTCCTCGGCGATGGTGGCCGAGGTCTCGAAGCCGACGAAGGAGTAGTACGCGATGATCGCCGCGCCGAGCACCGCCAGCGCCGGCGCCTGCTCGGAGCTGAGCTCGACCGTGCGGGCGAGGTCGCCGCCTCCGCCCGCCACGAGCAGCGCGACGCATCCGATCACGATCAGCAGGCCGCCGACCTCGATCACGGTCATCACCGTGTTGCTGAGCAGCGACTCCGCGACGCCCCGCGCGTTGAGGCACGCGACGAGGATCAGGAAGACGATGGCCGTCGGCACGGTCGGCACGTCGAGGAAGGTGCCGAGGTAGTCGCCGGCGAACGCGAGCGACAGACCGGCCGCGCTGGTCACTCCGGCCGCGAGCATGGCGAAGCCGACCAGGAACGAGACGATCGGGCGCTTGAACGCCCGCTGCGCGAACACCGCCGCGCCTCCCGCCTTCGGGTACTTCGTCACCAGCTCGGTGTAGGAGCCGGCGGTCGGCAGCGCGAGGCCGAGCGCGAGCAGGAGGGGCATCCAGACGGCGCCGCCGACCTCCGCCGAGAGCGTGCCCATGAGGGCGTAGATGCCTGCGCCAAGGACGTCGCCGAGGATGAAGAAGTAGAGCAGCGGGCCGGTGATGCGGCGGCGCAGGGAGGTGCCGCCGGCCTCTCCGGTCGCGGGGGCGTCGCTCGTGGTGGCCATGTCGTCCTCTCGTCGCGCGCTCGGGAGCGAGCACGACGCGCCACGTCAGGGAGGAGGGGGCCGGGAGGTCGAGAAGGTTGACCGGGCGGGGTCGAGGGCTCTAGACGCGGGGGGCGTCTGCGGAGCGGGCGCCTGCGGTTCGGGCGCGACTTGCGGGCCCGGCGCCTTCCGCGGGCCGGGCGCGTTCCCCGATCGGGCACGGCATGCCGCGCCCCGCGCCGGCCGTCAGCCGAGGACGACGTGCTCCCCGCCGCGCTGCTCGGCGATCTCCTCGCCGACCTCCTCCGCCTCCTGGCGCGACTCGTGGTGGCTCAGCGGGACCCGAGCGTGGGCGATGCGGTTGTGCCAGCCCTGCTCGTCCGAGTAGGTCTCGATGGGGAGGACGGTCGTGGTGCTCATGGTGCTCCTTCGTGGTGGTCCCTCCATGGCACCTCACGCCGCCCGCCGATCGGGAGAGGGTTGACGCGAGCCCGTGTCTCGAGCAGGACGGAGGCGTCTCGGCGGCACACCAGCGAGCGGCGGCGGCACGGCGGGTCAGGGCGAGACCATGCCGCCGTTCACGTTGAGGGTCTCGCCGGCGACGAAGCTCGACTCGGCGGACGCGAGGAACACGTAGGCCGGGGCCTGCTCGGCGGGCTGGGCGGCACGGCCCATCGGCGATTCGCTGGAGCCGAAGTCGGGCAGGCTCTCGGGGTCGACGCCGCCGCTCACCTGCAGGGCGGTCCACGTCGGGCCGGGCGCCACGACGTTCACGCGGATGCCCTTCGCGGCGAGCTGCTGCGCGAGGCCCTTCGAGAGGTTGTTGATCGCGCCCTTCGTCATCGCGTAGTCGAGGCGGTCGGGGGCGGGCTTGTGCGCCTCCGCCGACGCCGTGTTGATGATGGTGGCGCCCGCGGGCAGGTGGGGGAGGGCCGCGCGGATGATCCGGAACGGAGCGAAGACGTTGACCGCGAAGGTCGCCTCGAACTGCTCGTCGGTGATGTCGAGCAGGTCCTCCTTCCAGATCTGCTTGCCGGCCACATTGACCACCGCGTCGAGCCCGCCGAGCCCCTCGACCGCCTCCGCCACGAGCCGCGTGCAGTACTCGGCACTCGTGAGATCGCCGGGGATCGGCACGGCGGTGCGCCCCTCCGCGCGGATCAGCCCGATCACGTGCTGCGCGTCCTCCTCCTCGCTCGGGAGGTAGGCGAGGGCGACGTCGGCCCCCTCGCGGGCGAAGGCGATGGCCACGGCTGCGCCGATCCCGGAGTCGGCTCCCGTGATGAGCGCGCGGCGGCCCGCGAGCCGGCCGGTGCCGCGGTAGCTCTCCTCGCCGAGGTCCGGCACCGGGGTCATCCGCGACTGCAGCCCGGGCTCGGGCTGCTGCTGGACCGGCGGAGTCACATCCGGGTACTGGGTGGCGGGGTTCGTGAACGTGTACTGGTCGGGCATGGCTCCTCCGTCCGCGGCACCCGGATCGGGCCGCTCCCCTCCATCCCAGGCGAGCCGCGCCTCCAGTGCCACCCCGTGCACGGGCGGGCGGCGCTGTGGTAGCCGGCACCGCGCCTGCTCGGAGGACCGGCACGGCGACCCGGACGTGCCGGTGCTCCGCTCCGCGGATGAACACCGGACGACAGTGGGCTCCCCCGCGCGCCGACGCCGCGCGCTCATCACGGGAGCCGACTCCGGGATCGGCGCAGCCGTGGCCATCGCCTTCGCC